>DASXLN010000052.1:0-5968 GCA_036496165.1 Gaiellaceae bacterium
CTGCTGCCACGGGTCGGTCTGCGTCTGCTTGAGACCCAGCGAGATCCGCTGGCGCTCGCGGTCGATGTCGAGCACCTTGACCTTCACCTTCTGGCCGATCTCGAGCACCTCGGACGGATGGTTGACATGGCTCCACGACAGCTCGGAGATGTGGATGAGGCCGTCCATCCCCTCCAAGTCGACGAACGCGCCGAAATCGACGATGTTCGAGATCGTCCCCTCGACGACGTCGCCCGGGTTGAGCCGGTCGAGAATCGCTTGGCGCATCTCCTTGCGCTCGTCCTCGAGGACGGCGCGACGGGAGAGCACGACGTTGTTGCGCGAGCGGTTGAGCTCGATCACCTTGCAGCGGAGCTCCTGGCCGAGATACTCGTCGAGATCCTGCACGCGGCGGATGTCGACGAGCGAGGCGGGGAGGAACCCGCGCACGCCGAGATCGAGGATGAGGCCGCCCTTGACGACCTCGATGACGCGGCCGTTGACCGGCTCGCCCTGCTCGTACGCCGCCTCGATCGCCTTCCAGGCGATCTCGAAGCGGGCGCGCTTCTTCGAAAGGATCAGACGACCCTCGGCGTCCTCCTTCGTCATGACGAGCGCGGCGATCTCGTCGCCGATGGAGACCTCGTCGGCCGGATTCACCGACCGGCGGATCGACAACTCGCTGACGGGGATGACGCCCTCGGACTTGTAGCCGATGTCGACGAGGACCTCGTCCTTGTCGACGCGGACGACGGTCCCGTTGACGACCTCGCCCTCGTTGATGGTCGGGAAGGTCGACTCGTAGTCCGGAATCAGCTCGCCGTCGGGACCCGTCGTCCAGACGCCTTCCTCGAGCCGGGGATCGTTGATCGTGTCGTTTGCCATGTGAGGCGGGCAGTATAGCCCCAGGTTTCAAGACGCCTTCAGGCCCGGTTTTGTTGGTGGCAACGGCGCGGATACGCTGGTCCCGTGGACGAGCGCTATCCGATCGGCGAGACCGATTCCGTGTCGATTGCCGTGCTCCGGCACGACCCCGGCGAGGGCTATCGCGGCTGGTCCGTCGCCGTCGGTCTCCGCGGCGGCGAGGCGACCCTCCACGTTCCCGGCCACTACCCCGCCGTGCTGGCGGACCGCATCCGCGGCGCCGCGGCGCGCTTCGCGCCGGGAGTGCGGCTCGGGCGCGACGAGTACCTCGATCTCACCGCGCTCGCGCGCGACGACGAGGAGTCGCTGGCGCTCACGTCGACCGCGCGGTCACCGGTGCGCGTCACGCTCGAGGTGCCGCGGAGCGAGCTCGACGGCCTCGCGGCGCTGCTCGACGAGGCGCAAGGGCTGATCGAAGAGCTCCGGCAGGGCCTGGGCATCGTCCCGGACTCCGTGCCGGACGCCTTCTAGTCCTTCGCTTCGTGCCAGTCGTCGCCGGCGCCGACGTCGACGGCGAGCGGCGGGTCGAGCGGGTACGCATTGCACATCTCTGAGCGCACGAGCTCCTTCACCGTCGACACCTCCGCGTCCGGCGCCTCGACGAGCAGCTCGTCGTGCACCTGCAGCACGAGGCGGGAGCTGCGCCCCTCGTCGCGCAGGCGGCGGTGGATGTTCACCATCGCGATCTTGATGATGTCCGCTGCCGTTCCCTGCATGACCGAGTTGACCGCGAGGCGCTCGCCGAGGCCACGTGTCTGGCGGTTCGACGCGCGGATCTCCGGCACCGGCCGGCGGCGACCGAGCAGCGTCGTCACGTAGCCGTCGCGCTCCGCCTGCTCGATCGTGCGCTGGATGAAGTCCTGTACGAGCGGGAAGCGCGCGAGATACGTATCGATGTACGTCTGCGCCTCGTCGCGCGGGATCTCGAGGTTCTCCGACAGGCCGAACGACGAGATGCCGTAGATGATCCCGAAGTTCACCATCTTCGCGATGTTGCGCTCGTCCTTCGTCAACGTCGCCTGGTCCTTGCCGAGCACCTCGGCCGCCGTCGCCGCGTGGATGTCCTCGCCGCGCGCGAACGCCTCGCGCAGCTTCGGCTCGCCGGAGACGTGCGCGAGGATGCGCAGCTCAACCTGGGAGTAATCCGCCGACACGAGGCGGTGTCCGGGCTCGGCGACGAACGCACTGCGGATCTCGCGGCCGAGCTCGGTGCGGATCGGGATCGCCTGCAGGTTCGGGTTCGACGTCGACAGGCGTCCCGTCGCGGCCACCGCCTGGTTGAAGTGTGTGTGCAGCCGCCCGTCCTCGCCGATGAGTGCAGGCAGCGGCCCGAGATACGTGTTGAGGAGCTTCATCAGCTCGCGCCACTCCTCGATCACCTCGACGATCGGGTGGTCGTGCCGGATGGTGCGGAGCACGCGCGTGTCGGTCGAGTAACCGGTCTTGCCCTTGCGGCCGGGGGTCAGTCCGAGCTTCTCGAAGAGGACGCGCGCGAGCTGCTGCGTCGAGCCGAGCATGAACTCCTCGCCCGCGAGCTCGTATGCGCGCGCCTCGAGCTCCTCGACACGATCGGAGAGTCGCGCGGTGATCTCCCCCATGCGGTACGCGTCGATCTTGACGCCGGCGTCCTCCATTGCGGCGAGCACCGCCGTGAGCGGCAGCTCGATCCGGTCGTACAGCTCCTCGCTCCCGCGCTCGCGGAGTCGCGTTCGAAGAAGCGGCGCGAGACGGCGCGGCACTTCGGCGGCGCGAACGAGCGCGGCGGTCTCCTCCTCGGCGGCAGGCTCTGGGATGGCCTCGACGCCGTACTCGGCCGCGAGGTCGTCGAGCTCGTATGCCGGCCGTCCCGGCTCGATGAGGTATGCCGCGATGAGCGTGTCCTCCGCGGGAAGCTGCGTTAGCTGCGGAAGGGCTTTGTAGTCGTGCGCGATGACGTCGGCGTCGCGCACAACGGCTGCAAGATCGTCCGGAAGCGGCGCCACGAGCACAGGGCCTTCACCACCGGCGACCGCAACGCGGTCGCCTCCCACCGACACGGCTATCGAACCACTGAGCTTTGGCAAGGACTCCACTTGGTCCCAAGCCACTCCCGTTCCCGCAACGATCCGCTCTATCGCCGGTACTGCTTCGTCGAGCGTGTCGATGCGGTTGAGCAGGCCGCGGAATTCGAAGCGCCGAAACATCTCGCGCAGCTGCGAACGGTCGGGCGGTGACAGCACGAGCTTGGCCGGGTCGCAGTCGAGGTCGAGGTCGCGTCGCATCGTCGCGAGCTCCTTCGACGTGCGCGCATCGTCCTCGTGCTCGATCAGGTTCTTCCGCCGTCCGGGCGAGAGCTCGTCGACGTGCTCGTACACCCCCTCGAGCGAGCCATACTGCGCGACGAGCTGGCCGGCGGTCTTGTCGCCGATGCCGGGGACGCCGGGGATGTTGTCGGACGTGTCGCCCTTGAGCCCGATGAAGTCGGGGATCTGCTCGGGGCGAATGCCGTAGCGCGCTTCGACGCGCTCCGGCGTGTACACCTGCACGTCGCTGACGCCGCGCGGCGTCATCATCAGGCAGATGTTCTCCGAGACGAGCTGGAACGCGTCGCGGTCCGTCGACACGACGCACGTCCGTACGCCCGCCTCGTCCGCTCGCGTCGCAAGGGTGGCAATCACGTCGTCCGCCTCCCAGCCCTCGAACTCGAGGTTGCGATACCCGAACGCCTCGACGATCGGCCGGAAGTACGGGAACTGCTCGCGCAGGAGGTCGGCCATCGGGCGGCGGCCCTCCTTGTAGACGACGTCGGCCGCCTCGGCGACGGCGGCGCGGTGGACGGGCCGCGTGTCCCAGGCGACGGCGACGCCCTTCGGCTTGTAGTCGCTCAGGAGCTTGAAGAGCATGTTCGTGAATCCGAGCAGCGCGTTCGTCGGGAAGCCCTCGGTCGTCGCGAGCTCTTCGGGGAGCGCGAAAAACGCACGGTACGCGAGGTTGTTGCCATCGACGAGGAACAGCTCCGACTCGCGGGCGGGCCCGTCGTCGAGCTCCAATTCGAGGCCCGTGAGCGTCTTCGGGGACATCCAAACGAGTCTAAGGTCTGACGCCGATGCGCCGAATCCCGCTCCTCGCCGGCACGAAAGTGGTCATCGCATCCGTGCCGGACGACGCCGTCGTCCTGCAGCCGCCGGCGCCCGGAGCCGCGGTCGCCGACGTCGGCGCGGCCGTGCGCGACGCCCTTCGCTTCCCGCTCCAGGGAGAGCCGCTCGAGGCGCTCGTCCGCCGGCGCGCCCGCGCGACGATCGTCGTCGAGCCGCCGGCGCTCCCGATCCCGGGCTCGGCGTCCGACCCGCGGCAGCTCGCGATCGGGGCTGTCGTCGACGAGCTCGAGCGGCTCGGCATCCCGACCGGCTACCAGACGATCCTCGTCGCGTGCGGGCTCGCACGCCGCACGACGCAGCGTGAGCTCGAGGCCCTCGTCACGCGCGACCTCGCGCGCCGCTTCCACGGGCACGTCGTCATCCACGACGTCGAGGACCCAGAGCTCGTCATGCTCGACGCGGACTCGCGGCCGCCGCTCCGCGTGAACAAGGCGCTCGTCGACACGGAGCTCGTGCTCGTCGTCAGCGCGGCCGAGACGGTGCTGAACGGCGGGCCGGCGGTGTTGCTCGGCGCCGCCGGCGCGGACGCGCTTCGCGCCGCCGGCGCGTATTCGCTGCTCGAGACGAGCGCCTCGCAGGGCTGGCATCTCGGAGTCGCGCTCGAACGCGCGCTCGCGCGCAGGCTTCCCGTCGTCGGCGTGTCGCTCGTCCTCAACCATCCGCGCACGTCGGGCGCGCTTCGCGGGTACCCGTACGAGCCCGAGGCGCTCGAGCGCGTTGCCGGGTCGCCGCTCCGGCGCCTCTTCGCGGCGCTACCCGACGGGGCGCGCCGAGAGATCCTGCACACGCTCCAGACGGAGCTCACCGCCGCAGCCGCGTTTGCCGGCCCGCCGTCGGTGGCGCACGCGGAAGCACTTCTGCGCGCGGTCGAGCTACGGCGAGCCGAGCTGGACGGGCCGCTCGACGCGATCGTCATCGGCGTGCCCGGGACGACGCCGTACCTTCCGCGCGAGGGCCCGAACCCGTTGCTCGCGGCCTACCTCGGGCTCGGGCTCGCGCTCCGGCTCTGGCGCGACGGGTTCCCCGTCGTCGAGGGCGGCACCGCGATCCTCGCGCACCGCTTCACGCGGACGTTCGCACACCCGACGCAGACGCCGTACCGGCCGTTCTTCCATTCGTCGCGCATCGGCCGCGACCCGGAGGCGCTCGCGGAGGCCGAGCGCGCGGCCGCGTCGAACGCGCGCGGGATCGAGGACTACCGCAGCGGCCGCAGCGTCCACCCGCTGCTGCCGTTCCGCGACTGGAACGCGTGCCAGCCGGCGCTCGGGAGGCTGGGCGCCGTGCTCGTCGCCGGCGCCGCCGACGCGACCGCGGTTAGACAACTCGGCTTCGTGCCGGTGCACGGCCTCGCCGCCGCGCTCGACCTCGCGCGCGGCCGGACGAGCGGGGACGCGCGCATCGGCTTCCTCCTCAGCCCGCCGTACTTCCCCTTGCGCGTCGGGAGGGGTTAGGTCTCGCCGAGGTACGTCTTGCGAACCTGCTCGTTCTGGGCGAGCGCCTTCGCGTCGTCGGCGAGCGCGACCGTACCGGTCTCGAGCACGTAGCCGCGACTCGCGACGTGCAGCGCCATGAGCGCGTTCTGCTCGACGAGCAGAATCGAGGTTCCCTGCTTGTTCACCTCGACGATCGTCTCGAAGATGCGCTCGACGAAGATGGGCGCGAGGCCCATCGACGGCTCGTCGAGCATGAGCAACGTCGGGCGCGCCATGAGCGCACGTCCGATCGCGCACATCTGCTGCTCGCCGCCGGACATCGTCCCGGCCTTCTGCGTCCGCCGTTCGGCCAGGCGCGGGAAGAGCGTGAAGACGCGGTCCATGTCCTCGCGGATGCCGGCGCGGTCGGAGCGCTGGAACGCGCCCATCTCGAGGTTCTCGGTGACCGTCATGCGCGGGAAGAGCTTGCGGCCCTCCGGCGACTGCGCGATCCCC
>DASXLN010000053.1:0-2528 GCA_036496165.1 Gaiellaceae bacterium
GCCGACGCCGAAGTTGCGCGCAGGCGCGGAGCACGCGGCGGCACTCCTGCAGCTGCCGCTCGAGGTGCGAGAGACTGGTGTCATCGGGCTCGAACGAGAACTGGAGAAGCTCCTGTGCTGATCAACGAGATGTCGCGGTACGAGATCCTCGACGAGTTCGCGCTGAACGAGCTCGAGCGCGGCTGGCGCCGCATTGTCAGCGACCTGGGGATCGAGTTCCTGTACGAGGAGGCGCTCGAGACCTTCAAGGCCGCGGGCCAGGACGTCGAAGGCGAGCTCGTCAAGTTCGACCCCGATTGGATCCTCGAGCAGGTGGCGAAGGCGCCGCCGGAGTTCGACCTGCAGGCGCGCAACTCCGAGCGCACGGTGCACATCGGCGGTAAGCACATGGTCTTCTCCGCCGTCTACGGGTGCCCGTTCGTGCGCGAGGGCCTCGAGCGGCGCGACGCGACGTACGACGACTTCCAGAACTTCGTCAAGCTGGCGCAGTCGTTCCCGCAGCTCGACTCGCCGGGCGGGACGATCTGCGAGCCGAACGACCTACCGCTCGACTCGCGCCACCTCGACATGGTGTATGCGCTGACGACGCTCTCGGACAAGCCGTTCATGGGCTCGGTCACGTCCGGTCCGAACGCGCGCGACACGATCGCGATGGCGGAGATGATCTTCGGCAAGTAGTCGCTCGAGCAGACGCCGGCGATCATCTCGCTCATCAACGTCAACTCGCCGCTGCGCTACGACGACCGCATGCTGTCGGCGCTGATCGAGTACGCGAAGGCGGGGCAGGCGACGGTGGTCACGCCGTTCCTGCTCATGGGCGCGATGTCGCCCGTCTCGGTCGCGGCGACGCTCGCGCAGCAGGTGGCGGAGGCGCTCGCGGGCATCGCGCTCGTGCAGACGATCCGGCCCGGCTGCCCGGTCGTCTTCGGCTCGTTCCTCTCGAACACCGACATGCAGTCGGGCTCGCCGGCCTTCGGGACGCCGGAGTCGGCGGTCGGCCTCTTCTGCACCGGCCAGATCGCGCGCCACTACAACCTGCCGTTCCGCGGCGGCGGCGCGCTGACGTCGTCGCAGGTGGTGGACGCGCAGGCGGGCTACGAGTCGATGATGTCGCTCTGGCCGACGTTCCTCGCCGGGACGAACTTCGTCATGCACTCGGCGGGCTGGCTCGAGTCGGCGCTCGTCACCTGTTATGAGAAGTTCGTCACCGACGTCGAGACGCTGCGCATGCTGCACGCGGTGTTCCAGCCGCTCGAGATCAACGAGGAGACGCTCGCCTACTCGGCGCACCAGGAGGTGGGGCAGGGCGGGCACTTCCTCGGCGCCGCGCACACGCTCGAGCGGTTCCGCGAATGCTTCTATCGGCCGCTCGTCTCGACCACCGAGAACTACGAGCGCTGGAACCGGAACGGCGGCCGCGACACGGCGACGCGCGCGACCGACATCTGGAAGAAGACGCTCGAGGAGTACGAGCAGCCACCGATCGAGCCCGATCTGCAGGCGGAGCTGAAGGCGTACGTCGACCGCCGGCGCACGGAGCTCGGCGACTGATGTTCATCAACGGCGCTTGGACGACGGCGAAGGACGTCTTCGAAGCGACGTCCCCCGCGACGGGCGAGACCATCGGCGTCGTCCAGAAGGGCGATCGCGAGGACGCCCAGCGCGCGATCGCCGCGGCGAACGAGGCGGCGGCAGCCTGGGCGCGTCTCTCTCCGTTCACGCGCGCGACATACTTGACACGGGTCGCCGACGAGATCGAGAAACGGCGCGACGCGCTCGTCCACGCGCTGACGCTCGACCAGGGCAAGCCGCTCGCCGAGTCGCGCGACGAGGTTGAGGAGCTCGTCGCGTACTGGCGCAACGCCGCCGAGGACGGGAAGCGGCTCGAGGGACGCATCGCCAACTCGGTGTCTGACACCAACCGGGTGCTGCTCGTGCGGCGTCCGCGCGGCGTCATCGGCGTCATCACGCCGTGGAACTGGCCGTACACGATGCCGGCGGAGCTGATCGCGCCCGCGCTCGCCTCCGGCAACACGGTGGTGTGGACGCCCGCGTCGACGACCGCAGTGGCAGGCATCGCCCTCGCGAATTGCGTCGCCGAGGCCGACCTGCCGCCGGGCGTCTTCAACCTCGTCACCGGACCGGGATCGGTCGTCGGCGACGAGATCGCGCGCAACCCGGGCACGCACGGCGTCGGCTTCATCGGCTCGACCGAGACGGGACGCCGCGTCGCTGAGGCCGCGGCGGGCAAGGCGGCGGTGCTCGAGCTCGGCGGCAACGGCCCGGTCGTCGTCCTCGACGACGCCGACCTCGATCTCGCCGCGGAGGCGACCGTCGCCGCCTGCTTCCTCTGCGCCGGCCAGAGCTGCACCGCCGGTGAACGGATTCTTGTACACGCGCGCGTGCGCGAGGAGTTCGTCGCCAAGCTCGCGCGGCTCGTGACCGAGCGCGTCGTCCTCGGCGACCCGTTCGCGGACGGCACGACGATGGGGCCGCTCAACAACGAGGGCGTCGCGGAGAAGATGGAC
>DASXLN010000054.1:0-6789 GCA_036496165.1 Gaiellaceae bacterium
GAAGGCAGGAGCCGTCGGCCGCGTCGCCGCGCTGCTCGCCGGCCGCGCCCGCCCGCCGATCGTCGTGCACACGTTCCACGGCCACGTGCTGCGCGGGTACTTCAATCCCGTCGTCACGCTCGGCTTCCGGACGCTCGAGCGACTGCTCGCGCGCGTGACGACGAAGCTGATCGCCGTTAGCCCCGAGGTCCGCGACGATCTCGTCGCGCTCGGCGTCGCGCCCGCGTCGAAGTTCGAGGTGATCCGGCTCGGCATCGACCTCGAGCAGCGCGTCGGGCACGACGACGCAGCGCGGGATGAGACTCGCAGGCAGCTCGGCCTGGTTGGCGACCCGTTCCTCGTCGGCTGGGTCGGGCGGATGACGGGCGTGAAGCGAACCGACCTCGTCGTGCGGGCGCTGCGCAAGCTCGTCGACCGCGGGGTCGACGCGCACCTGCTCCTCGTCGGTGACGGCCCCGACCGCGACGGGCTCGAGCGGTACGCCCACGATCTCGGCGTCATCCGCCGGTGTCTCTTCCTCGGCTACCAGGAGGACGTCGCCCGCTACTACGACGCGATCGACGCGCTCCTCCTCCCGTCCGTGAACGAGGGAACCCCGGTGAGCGTCATCGAGTCGCTCGCAGCCGCCCGCCCGGCAGTCGCGACGCGCGTCGGCGGCACCCCCGACGTCATCCGCGACGGCGTCGACGGGTTCCTCGTCGACTCCGACGACCCGGACGATCTCGCAGAACGGCTCGCCGAGTTGGCCGCGGACCCGTCACGACGCGCGCAGATGGGTGCCGCCGGACGGGAACGCGTCCTCGAGCGCTACGCCGTCGACCGGCTGGTCGACGACGTGGACAGGCTGTACCGCTCGCTGCTCGCTAGCCGCGCGGGACTCTGAGGAAGGCGTTCCAGGCCGGCTTCTTCTTGCCGGTGACCGTCTCCAGGCCGGACTGCCAGCCGCCGAGGCTCGGCTCGTCCTTGACGAGGAACCAGAGGAACATGTCGATGCGCGGGTTCTTCCGCGCCATCGCATAGACCTGTGTCAGGTACGCCGCCTGCTTCGCGTAGCTGACCCCGAACGTCTTGTCGGGCGGGTTCGTCTGGTAGCCGTACTCCGTGATCCACAGGTGCTTCGGGCCGTAGAGCTTCGTGATCTCGGCGAGGAGCACGTTGATGTTCCCGATCTGGATGCGGCGCGCCGTCTTGCCGCTCGGAACGAATGTCGGCGACTCGTTCGCAGCCGCGTAGTACGGATGGTGCGCGTAGACGTCGAACTTCTTCATCCCGGCCTTCTTCGCCGCCTCGAGGAACGAGAGCGGGTCCACGGAGGCGCGGGATGTCGCGGGTGCGTCGTTGCCCTTCGGGGCAGTGACGCCGCAGGCGACCTTCTCGCTCGCCGTGCCGCCGGTATGGATGCCGGCGTAGACGGCGTTACAGATCTTCGCGTACTGGACTGCGCTCTCGACGATCCACTTGCCGCCCGCGCGGACGTACTGCGGCGAGAGGAAGACCGGGTTGTTCGGCTCGTTCCAGGCCGTCCAGAACGTCACCGCCGGCAGCGGCTCGGTCGGCGCCTCGAGCGTCGGCTGCTGCTGCCACGCCGGTGGGATGTACGAGCCGTCGTAGCGCATCGCCGCCGCGTACGCGAAGTTCTGGAGGTCCTTCGCGTTCGTCGGCGCGACCGCGCGGGCCTTCCCGCCGTTCGCCCATTTCGGCGTGAACAGGATCGAGAAGACGACCTTGACGTGATACGTCGCCGCGTAGCGCATGAGACGGTCATAGAGCGCCCAGTTGTACGCGGGGTCACCCGGGTCGGTCGGATCGGTCGGCTTCGCGCCGCGCGAGACCGCCCACGGCGTCCCGCCCCAGTAGAGGTTGACGCGCAAGACCTGCGCCTTGAGCGCAGCGAGCGCCTGGAAGCCGGTGACGGGGTTGCCGTACAGCGTGTCGGCCTCGTCGTTGATGCCGACGAGCAGGTGGCTCGACTGCGTCGAGGCGTGCTTCTTCGGCGCTGCGGTTGCGGCCGACACGGCGAGGCCGGCGGCTCCGACGACAAGGACTGCGAGGACGGCGATACGTCTAGACACTGAGCGACTCCCGTTGGGTGGATTCCAGGACGCGGCGCAGGCCTTCTTCGAGGCCGACCTGCGGTTCCCAACCAAGCAGCTGGCGGGCTCGGGTGATGTCCGGCTGGCGCACTTGCGGATCGTCGACGGGCAGGGCCTCGTAGACGATCTCGCTCTTCGAGCCGGTGACGCGAATGACTGTCTCGGCGAGGTCGAGCAGCGTGAGCTCCTGCGGGTTGCCGATGTTCACCGGCAGGTGCTCCCCGCTCTCGGCGAGCAGCACGAGGCCGCGGACCAGATCGTCGACGTAACAGAAGCTGCGCGTCTGCGACCCGTCGCCGAACACGGTGAGCGGCTCGTTCCCGAGCGCCTGTCGCATGAACGTCGGGATCGCGCGACCGTCGTTCGGACGCATGCGCTTCCCGTACGTGTTGAAGATGCGGACGATGCACGTGTCGACGCCCTGCTGCCGGTGGTACGCCATCGCCAACGCCTCGGCGTAGCGCTTCGCCTCGTCGTACACGCCGCGCGGGCCGATCGGGTTGACGTTCCCCCAGTACGTCTCCGGCTGCGGGTGGATGGCGGGATCGCCATACACCTCGCTCGTCGACGCGAGCAGAAACCGCGCGCGCTTCCACTTGGCGAGGCCGAGCGCGTTGTGCGTGCCGTACGAGCCGACCTTCAGCGTCTGCAGCGGCAGCCTGAGATAGTCGATCGGGCTCGCCGGGCTGGCGAGGTGGAAGACGAAGTCGACCGGCTCGTCGACGGCCAGATGCTCGGTGATGTCGTGGTTGATGAACGTGAACGCGTCGCCGCGCAGGTGCTCGACGTTCTGCAGCGATCCGGTCTCGAGGTTGTCGACGCAGATGACGCGCAGGCCCTTCGCGACCAGGTGATCGCACAGGTGAGACCCCAAAAAGCCTGCGCCTCCAGTCACGACCGCCGTTGGCATCCGGTCGATGCTAGCGGCGAGGTCGGCGGACGGTCGGGACTTAACGAAGGATTTACGGCTCGTTAGGCTGCGTCCGATGCGAAGCTGGTGGACAGCTGTCGCCCTGCTCGTCGCTGTGCGGCTGGCGATCCCGCTCGCCGCATACGCGGATCGGGGTTCGAAGCTCCCGGGGATCCCGACGTTCGTCCGCCCTGCCGCCGACGGCGGGCTCCAGGGAGATGCGACGGGCTTCTACGAAGGAGCGCGCGAGTTCATGGCGGCGTGGGCCCGGATGCCGCGGCCGGTCTTCGCGCTGGACGTGCTCTTCGTGCTCGCGGCGGGCGCCGCCATCGTTCTGCAATGGCGACGGCAGCCGGCGCGACGCCCGTGGCTTGCACCGGCGGCGCTCCTCGTCGTCGGTCTCGCGATCTGCGCCGACATCCATTGGATGCATGCGACCGGCGCAGCGGTGATCGGCTGGCCGCTCGTGTGGTCGCTGCCGATGCTGCCGTTCCGCGCGGTGGGAAAGCTGACGCCGCATGTCGCGTGGGACGTCGGCACTGCGCTGTCGCTCGTGTTCGTGTCGCTCACCGTTGTCGCCGTCGCCTACCTCGGACGGAACGCCACGGGTCGCCGCGGCCTCGGGTTGCTCGCTGCGGCGTTCTATGCCGTGTGGCCTTTGCTCGTCGGCCTGATCGCAGGACACCACGCATGGGCGAACGACCAGTGGAACGTCGAGGTCGGCCTGCACAACTACGACGAGCCGCTCTCGACGCTGCTCGTCACCGTCGCGGCGGCGCTCCTCCTCGCGCCGCGGCTGACGCCGATGCGTCTCGCGCTCGCCGGCTGCACGTTGAGCTTCGCCACCTCGGTGAAGGTGTCCAACGCGATCGCCGCGGGCGTCGTCCTCGTCATCGTGGCGCTGCGCTGCCGTCGCCGCGCGCTGCCGTACCTCGTAGGCGCGCTCTCCTTCGCACCGGTCGTCCTCGCCTACTGGCCCATCTCGTATCCGAAGCTGTACGGGAACGCGAAGAGCTGGCCGCACGACGCGTTCGACGTGAGCCACGTCGTGTCGAGCTGGACGCACTCCTCGATCTTCACGCCGCACACGCTCGCGATCGTCGTGCCGCTCGCGGTCGTGGGAGCCCTCGGCGTCCGCCGCCCGTGGCAGCTCGCGCTCGTGCTCGCCTTCCTGCTCGTGAACCCGGTCTTCTACAGCTTTTTCGCGAACACGGCGGAGCATCCACGGTTCCTGTACGCGAGCCTGCCCGAGCTGTTCGTCCTGTGGGCGGCAGGGCTCGGAGTGCTACTAGCGCAGGTCCTTGTTCGACTCCATGTCGAACCACATCGCGAAGAGCGTGAACTGCGACCCGGAGATCAGCAATAGCGCGATCAGCACGACCGTGCCGACGCTGACCTGATTGCCCGCGATGCGGAAGCCGAGCTCGACGAGGCCGAGGACGAGGCCGACGAGCGTCGAGAGGAAACCGAACGCGTAGAAGAAGACGAGCGGGTGGAAGTCGCGAATGATGTATTTCTCGCGCAGCCGCCAGAAGAATCCACGCAGCAGGAGCCATGAGATGCGCGGCACGACGCGGCGGTAGCGGATGCCCGAGACCTCGCCGATCCGGTAGATCGGCCGCGACGGGAAGTCGCGCACGCGCGCGCTCCAGACGTTTAGGTGCACGAGGAAGTCGTTCGGGAACCCGTACCCCGGGTAGACGCGATCGAGGTCGAGTTGCGCGAGCATCGGCCGGCTGATCGCGGTGTACCCGGACTGCGAGTCGGCGACGTGCCAGTAGCCGGAGGCGACCTTCGTCAGCAGCGAGAGGACCGCGTTCCCGAGGTAGCGCGTACGCGGGATGAGCTTCCACGCCTGCCCGGTGAAGAGACGGTTCGCCTTCGCATAGTCGAGCTCGCCGCGAGCGACCGGCTGCACGAGCGTCGCAAGGTCGGCGGGGTCCATCTGGTTGTCGGCCGCCATCACACACACGACGTCGAGGCCGTGCTCGAGCGCGCGCCGGTAGCCGGTGACGATCGCGGCGCCGACGCCGCGGTTCCCGTCGTGCGCGACCACCTCGACCCGCGCATCGCCGAATGCGCGCGCGCGCTCGACCGTCGCGTCGCGCGACCCGTCGTCGACGACGACGATGCGGTCGACGAACGGCGGGATTCCCCCGAGCGTCTCGCCGATCAGCGCTTCCTCGTCACGGGCCGGCACGACGACCCCGACGCTCTTCCCCTCGAGCATCAGCCCGTGCGGCGACGAGCGATCGCGGCCGCGACGCGGTCCCACAGGAGCGCCGCCAGCCCGCCGAGGACGAGGCCGATGAGTCCCGCGACGACGACCGAGTTGCGGCGGCTGCGCGCCGTCACGCGTGCGGCGGAGGCTGGCGTCAGGACCGACGGCTCCTCGACCGCGGACGCCTGGTGGAGGAGCTGCGTCGTCGTCGAGAGGTCGCTCTCCGCCGAGTTGAGCTGGACCTGGAGGAGGAGCTTGTCCGTCGTCGAGACGTTCGGGTCGGCGACGGCGGCGCTGAGGGCCTTGATCACACGCTGCTGCTGCGCGAGCTGCGCGCGGAAGCTCGCGATCTTCTCGCCTGCGTACGCGGAGATGCGCGACACGACCGCCTTCGCGAGCTGGTTCGCGGCACACGCCGCAACCTTCTTCTTCGGCGACTGCACCGAGAGCGAGACGAGCGGGTTCTGTCCGTTCTTCGCGAGGCTCCCCGCGATGGGCTTCGTCGAGATGCCCGAGCGGAAGCTGCCGACCTTCGCCTTGCAGAGCGCGGCAACGCGCTGGTCGACCGCGAGCGAGTCCGCGACCGTCCCGACCGTGCTCGGGTTCGTCTGCAGCGCCTGCAGTGCGACGTTGCCGCTCGCTGTGTACGGCTGGCCGAGGTAGAGCGTCGCGGTGGCGCTGTATCGCTGCGCTCCGCCGAGCGCGACGGCGTAGCCGATGATGGCGGCCAGGATCGCGGCACCGACGACGACCCACCACCGGGCGGCGAGGAGCCGCCAGTAGCGGGAGAAGTCGATCTCCTGCTCGGCCTCGGGGTCGCGTGTGCTCATCGCGCGGCGACTCTAGCGGAGGCCCACGTCCACATCCGCGCGAGACCGTCTGCGAGGGGCACCCGCGGCTCCCAGCCGAGGTCGCCGCCGATGCGCGAGACGTCTGCCTTCGTGCGGGCGACGTCGCCGCGGGCGCGGTCGACGTGCCGGACCTCGAGCGACCTTCCGGAGACCTGCTCGAGGAGGGCGATCGCCTCGAGCATCGACGCCTCCTCGCCCCCGCCGACGTTGTAGATCTCCCCGGGGGAGGCCCGCTCCATCGCCGCGATCGTCCCGTCCACGACGTCCGCGACCTCGGTGAAGCTCCGCGACTGCTCGCCGCTGCCGAAGATCTCGAACGTCCCGCCGGACAGCAGCAGCTCGCAGACGCGGCGAAAGAACATGTCGGGACGCTGGCGCGGCCCGTAGACGGTGAAGTACCGGAGCCCGATCGCGTCGAGACCGAACCCGGCCGCGTACGCGTGCGCGAGCTGCTCGCATGCGAGCTTCGCGATCCCGTACGGCGAGATCGGCCGAGGCACGGTGTCCTCGGGTGTCGGGTAGCGCTCCGCCTCGCCGTAGACGGACGACGACGACGCGAAGACGACGCGGACTCCTGCCTCGGCCGCCGACTGGAGCACGCGTTGCGTCGCGAGGACGTTGCGCCGGAGATAGAGCGGGAACGCCTCGCCGAAGCTGCGGACGCCCGGCTGTCCCGCGAGGTGGAAGACGCCGTCGACGCCGTCCAGGTCGAGG
>DASXLN010000055.1:0-3024 GCA_036496165.1 Gaiellaceae bacterium
CTCGGCGGCGTACTCGTCGATGTAGCGGAGCGCGTCGGGAGCGGTGGAGAGGTCGACCGAGGAGCCGAGCAGCTCGAGGACGAGGCGCCGGCTCGTCTGCACGCGGGGCGAGTCGGTGTGCACGACCATGCCGTCCTCGGCCTTGCGCGAGCACGCGGGCACGAGCGTGCGCGCGCCCTCGAGCTCGACGACGCAGACACGGCAGACGTTCACCGGCGTCAGCGTGTCGCCGTAGCAGAGCGTCGGCGTGTCGATCCCCATCTGCCTGCACGCGTCGAGGATGGTCGAGCCGTCGGCGACCTCCACCGTGACGCCGTCGACGGTGAGCTTCACGCGAGCACCCCGAGGTTCTCGATCGCAGAGGCGACCGCGTTCGCCGCCGTCTGCCCGAGGCCGCAGATGGACGCGTCGCGCATCACCTGCGTCAGGTCGGCGAGGACGGCGCGCTCGTTCCCGTTCGCCTTCCCGGACGCGAGCCGGTGCAGCGCCTCCTCCTGCCGCACGGTGCCGACGCGGCAGGGGACGCATTGCCCGCACGACTCGTCGCGGAAGAACTCGGCGATGCGGAGGACCGCGCTCACGAGGTCAGCATCCTTGCCGAAGACGATGACGACGCCCGAGCCGAGCGTGACGCCGGCGGCGCGCGCGCCCTCGAACGAGAGCGGCAGGTCGAGCTGGTCGGGGCGGAGGAACGAGCCGGCGGCGCCGCCGAGGAGCACCGCCTTCGCCGGTTCCGCGCCGGCGAGGTCGAGCAGCTGCGAGAGCGGCGTGCCGAGCTCGAGCTCGTACAGCCCCGGATTCGAGACGTCGCCGGAGACGCAGAAGAGCCGCGTGTCCGGCGCGTCCTCGCCAAGGACGATGTGCGGGACGTTCACGAGCGTCTCGACGTTGTTCACGACCGTCGGCTTGCCGAACAGGCCGACCTCGACCGGGAACGGCGGCTTGTTCCGCGGCTCGCCGCGGTAGCCCTCGATCGACTGGAAGAGCGCGGTCTCCTCGCCGCAGACGTACGCGCCGGCGCCGATGCGAAGCTCGATGTCGAAGCCGCTCTCGTCGATCGCGTGCTGCATCCGCTTCTGTGCGAGCGGATACTCGGCCCGGATGTAGATGAAGCCTTTCTCGCAGCCCGTCGCATACGTCGCGATCGCCATCGCCTCGACGAGCGCGAACGGATCCTGCTCCATCAGCACGCGGTCCTTGAACGTTCCCGGCTCCGACTCGTCGGCGTTGCAGACGAGGTAGTGCGGCGTCGCCGGCTGGCGCGCGACCGCTTCCCACTTGAGCCCGGTCGGGAAGGCCGCGCCGCCGCGCCCGAGGAGCGGCGAGGCCTTCACGAGCTCGATCACCTTCTCGGGGCCGAGCTCGCGCGCGCGCGCGAGCGCGCGAAACTCGCCGTACGGCTCGCCGGTCACGATGCGCCGCAGGAGCTTGTCGCCGTGGACCGGGATTCGCTCCTCGGGTAACTGGATCTCCTGCGGATGCTCACCTGCAATCGTGCGCATCGACGCCGGTGCGAGCTCGCACAGGCCAAGGCACGGCGACGCGACGGCGCCCTCGGGCACGGTCGCGCCCGCGAGCGCGCATGAGAGGTCGGTGCACACGTGCAGCACCTCCGCCGGCCTCTCTTCCAACGAGAGCAGTGCGTAGAAGGTCGCGACGCCGTATGCATCCGCCGGCGGGACCTCGAGCCGCCGCGACGCATAGCCGAGCGCGCCCGGCGTCACCCAGCCGACGCGCCGCTGCGCGGCGCGCAATGCCGGGAGAAGCAGATGCCGCCGCGGCCGTGAACGCGCAACGCGGTCGCTGTCGGCCGCTTCCGCGCCGGCGACGGTGTCGATCGCCTCGCGCTCCGCCTGCGTCGGCTCGGCCTCGAGCAGCTTGAGGTCAGGCAACCGGCTCCAAGCGAATTGCAGTCGCCTTGAACTCGGCCGTCCCCGACTTGGGATCGGTGGCGTCGATCGTCAGCATGTTCGTCGCCACCTCGTCGGGGAAGTGGAGGTTCATGAACGCGAGGCCCGCGCGCAGGGTCGTGTCGTAGCGCGCGGACGTCTCCACCGAGCCGCGCCGCGACACGATGCGCACGCGTGAACCGTCCGCGACGCCGTAGCGGGCGCCGTCCTCGGGCGCGAGCAGGATGTCGGTGCCGCCGCGGTGGAGCGGGGAGGAGTAGCCGCCGGTCTGCACACCCGTGTTGTACGACTCGAGGCGGCGGCCGGTCGTGAGTCGCAGCGGGAAGTCGTCGTCGAGCTTGTCGACAGGTGGGTCGTGTTCCACGACCTGGAACGGCGCACGGTCCTCGACGACGTCTGCCCAGAGCCGCTCGTGGAGGAAGAGCGCGCCGGGATCCGTCGCGTCCCAGCACGGCCACTGGATGCCGCCGAGCTCTTCGAGCCGCGCGTAGCTCATGCCTGCATGCATGGGCGAGAGCGAGCGCAGCTCGTTCCAGACGTCCTCCGGGTGCGGCGACCCGAGGTCGTGGCCCATGCGCCGCGCGAGCTCGTAGACGGTCTCGACGTCGTCGCGTGCCTCACCGGGTGCGTCGACGGCCTTTCGCACGCGCTGCACGCGCCGCTCGCTCGAGGTGACGGTTCCCTCGGCCTCGCCGAGCGTCGCGGCCGCCGGCAGCACGACGTCGGCGAGCTGCGCCGTGCGCGTGAGGAAGATGTCCTGCACGACGAGATGGTCGAGGCCGGTCAGGAGCCGCTCGGCGCGCGCCTGATCCGCCTCTCCCTGCGCCGGGTTCTCGCCGACGACGTAGACGGCGGTGAGCTCGCCGTGCTCCATCGCCTCGAACATGCCGGTGAGATGAAGCCCGTGCTTCGCCGGGATCGACGCGTTCCACGCGACTTCGAACTTCGCGCGCGCGTCGTCGTCGAGGACGTCCTGGAAGCCGGGCAGCTTGTTCGGGATCGCGCCCATGTCGCCGCCGCCCTGCACGTTGTTCTGGCCGCGCAGGGGCTGCAGGCCGGATCCCCACTTGCCGACCTTCCCGGTGAGCAGGGCCAGATTGATGAGCGCGAAGAC
>DASXLN010000056.1:0-14438 GCA_036496165.1 Gaiellaceae bacterium
CGCCTCGACGAGCTCGACGAGACGCTCCGCGTTCACGCGCGACGCCGAGCCGACAAAGAGCGTTCCCTGCCCGCGCTGGTTGTGCGTCGCGAGCGGGACGAGCTCGAGGATCCGCTCGACGTCGCCCGCGTCGAAGCCTGCGTCGAGCAGCCGCTCGGACGCGTGCCCTCGCACGAGCCCCTGCGCGCACGGGCACGCGTTGATGCCGACAGCCTCGACGCCGACGAGCCTGCGCACGCCGTCGCGCGACGCGGCGGCGATGCCGATGAGCGAGACCATCTCCTGCGTCGAGAGGCCGGTGACCGGCGTCCGCCGCTCGTACGGGTAGCGCGCCTGGATGCGCACCTCCGCGAGCAGTGCGTGTTGCCGCTCGACGATCCGGCGCGCGACGTGCTCGGCGAGGTCCTCGACGAGGAACGCCTCGTCCTCGACGACGCCCTCGATCGCCTCCTCGAACAGCTCGGGGAAGCGCGACATGTGCACCCCCTTCTGCGAGGGGTCGAGGTCGACCGTGCAGTCGATCGTCGCCGCGATGAGCTTCTCGCGCCGGCCGCGGCCGATGCGCACCGCTTTCTGCACGCCGGTGACCCCTGCCCGGGAGAGGCCGATCGCCACCTCGGGGGTGGAGGCCTGGAGGTCCTCGACCTTCGCCATGTACCGCTAGGTTAGAGCCAGCGGTGCAGAACGACACGTCTTTCGCCCGGCTTGTCTCGCTCGCCTGCCACGACGTCCGGACGCCGCTGGCCACCGTCCACGGCTTCACGACGACGCTTGCGCGGACGGTCGAGCTCGCCCCGCCCGCCGACCGGTACGTCGAGATGATCGAGGCCGCGTCGCGGCAGATGGCGGAGCTGCTCGACGAGCTGTCGCTCGTCGCCCGGATCGAAGCGGGCCGCTACGACCCGGTGCTCCGGGAGGCCGACACGCTCGAGCTCGCCCGCTCCGCGGCCGAGCGGCTCGGCGACGACCGCGTGCACGTCTCCGGTGAAGGCGCCACGATCGAGACCGACCTCGCCGGTGTCGACCGTGGCGTGTCCGCGCTCGTGCAGTCGGTGCTCCGCCACGGCGGCCTCGACGAGGTCGACGTCACCGTGCGCGGGAAGGAGATCGAGGTGACGCCGGTGACGGACGCCTCCGCCCCCGTCGTCCTCGGTCAGGACCTGCGCGACCTCGGCGCCGCCGTCGCGGTGCGCCTGATCGAAACGCTCGGCGGCTCGGTGTCGGTCAGCGAGCGGACGCTGACGATCCGACTCGCTTAGGCGTCGCTTGCGATGCCGACCCAAAGAGGCCGCGTCGGCTTGGCCGACCGGCCGTTCCAACGCGTTTCCGCAGCCAGCTCGTGACATGAGCGGCAGCGAGCCTCGTACGAGTCGAGCGCGCCGACGACAATCGTCTCGCCGTCGACAGTCGCCGGAAGGCCGTCGACGAGCCGCTGGGTCATCGTCGCCGGGCCTCCGCAGCGATGGCAGACCGCCTGGAGCTTGTCGACGAGCTCTGCACGGCAGAGCAGTTCCGGCATCGAGCCGAACGGCAGGCCGCGGAAGTCCTGGTCGAGGCCGGCGGCGACGACGCGCACCCCGCGCTCGACGAGCCGCTCGATCGCGTCGACGATCTCGGCGGTGAAGAACTGCACTTCGTCGATCCCGATCGCGTCGTAGCCCTCGGCGAGGCCGACGATCTCCTCGGGACGGTGGACCGCGACGGCGCGCATCTTCGCGCCGGCGTGGCTGACGACGTGGCCGATGTCGTATCGGTCGTCGATGCGCGGCTTGACGATGAGCGCACGCTGGCCGGCGATCTCGGCGCGGCGCAGCCGCCGGATGAGCTCTTCGCTCTTGCCGCTGAACATCGGGCCGCAGACGACCTCGAGCCAGCCGCCGCGCTCGGGAAGCAGGCGGATCATGGATGAGGACCCTAGTGAGTGGCCTGGACGGACTGGTCGAACGCCCAGCGCGCGAGGAGGCGCAGGCTGACGATCCCGAGCGGCCGACCGTCCTTGACCACCGGCAGGTGCCGGAAATTGTTGTCGAACATGATCCGCGCGGCGTCCTCGACCGAGATCTCGGGCTCGATCGTCAGCGGGTTCGGGGTCATCCATTGGCGGACGCGTGCCTCGGCCGCGCGCGTGCGCGCGGCGACGGCGCGGAGCAGGTCGCGCTCGGTGACGATCCCGACGATGCGCACCATGTCCTCGACCACGACGACGGCGCCGACGTTCGCCGCATGCATCTTCTCCGCCGCCTCGCCGATGGTGTCCGACGGCTCGACGGTGAGCACGTCGCGCACCATGAGATCACCGACCGTGGCCATGGCGCATTATCGCAGGAGCCGCGAGAGCCGCCTGTCTTTCAGGATCCGTCCTCCGGTTTGGCAGGTCGGGCAGTAGTAGATCGTGTGCTCCTCGAAGTCGACGCGCGCGATCGGCGTGCCGTCGACGTCGCACGGCTGGCCGAGCTTGTCGTGGATGCGGTAGGTGCGCTCGTCGCCTGCGCCCTGCTCGCGCAAGGCGAGCCCGCGGGCGAGCTCCTCGTCGATCGCCTCGGCGAGGCGCTCGACCTCGGCGTCGTCGAGGTCGGTCGAGAGCGCGTAGGGCGAGAGCTTCGCCTCGTGCAGGATCTCGTTCGACCACGCGCGGCCGATGCCGGCGAGCGCGCGCTGGTCGCGGAGGAGCGGATGCAGCCGCCGAGATTCGCGGCGGAGGATCTCGCCGAGCCGGTCCGCGCCGATCCCGAGCGCGTCCGGCCCGAGGTGCGCGACCTCCGCCTCCGCGGCCTCCGGCGTCAGCAGCCAGACGCCGGCGCGCTTCCGCCTCGCGTTCTCGGTCAACACGAGCTTCGACCCGCCGGCGAACTCGAGCGCGAACGCCGGCACCTTGGGCGCCTTCTCACCGGCCTTCAGGTACTTGAGGCGGCCCGACGTCATCAGGTGGATGACGAGCACGAGCTCGCCGTCGCCGGTCGGGAAGAAGAGGCGCTTGCCGCGCCGCTCCGCGCCGGTGAAGCGCCGCCCCTCGAGCGCCGCGAGCGGCGGGTCGAACGTCTTCAGCGTCGCGATGTGCGCAGGCCCGGCCTTCGCGACCTCGAAGGCAGAGACCGGGTCATTGAGCTGGCGCCGCCACGCCTCCATCTCCGGCAGCTCGGGCATCTGCGTTCACGGTAGCGCTGCGGATGGGGGAGAGCAGGATGGGGATGCTGGCGGCGGTGCCGCCCGCGACGGCGACGAAGAGCGTCTCCCGCAGCCCGATGCTCTGGGCCACGACGCCCCCGAGGGCGGAGCCGAGCGGCATCGTCCCCCAGTACATGAAGCGGGTCACCGCGTTCATCCGGCCGAGCAGCCGGTGCGGCGTGATCGTCTGCCGCAGGGTCAGCTGGTTCACGTTCATGGAGAACCCGAAGAAGGTGCCGAGGACGCCGGTCACGATGAGCACCGGCAGCGGCGACGACTGCGGCGCTGCCGGAATGCCCACGAGCGCGATCGACGAGACGATTCCGGTGTACGCGATCATCGGGCCGATGCCGAACCGGCGCACGAGGCGCCCGTTGACGAGCGCGGCTCCGATGAAGCCGGCGTTGATGACGGCGAGCAGCCAGCCGATCGTCGCTGCGCCGAGGTGCAGGTCGCGCACGAGATAGACGACGATGAGCGCGAACACAGCCGACGAGAAAAGGTTCCAGATCGAGATCCAGATCGTCAGGATTCGCAGGTACGGCTGCGAGAAGACGTAGCGCAGGCCCTCCATCAGCTCGGTCCGCGCCCGGGTCGCCGTCGGCACCGGCTTCTCCTCGCGGCCGCGGATCGCCGCGACGAACGCGCCCGAGAAGGCAAAGCTGACAGCGTCGCTGAGGACGGCGACAGGAGCCCCGACGACCGCGACGAGCTCGCCCGCGAGCGTCGGCCCGGCGAGCGCGGCGAGCGACTGCATGCCGAGCAGCTTCGCGTTCGCCTCGCCGAGCCGCTCGCGGCCGACGAGCGTCGGCAGGAACGAGAGATACGAGACGTCGAAGATCACGCTGAGCAGACCGGTGAGCCCCGCCACGACGTAGAGCTGCGTCATGCTCAGGTCTCCGAGCCAGTACGCGACGGGGATCGATGCCATCGCGGCCGCCCGTCCCACGTCGGCGACGATCATCAGCGGACGCCGGCGCAGCCGGTCGATCCACACGCCGGCCGGAAGTGAGAAGAGCAGGAACGGCAGGAGCGCGAACGAGCGCAGCAGCGCGACGCCGAGCGCGCTCGCCTTCAGGACGTAGAGCGCGGCGAGCGGCAGCGCGAGCAGGCTGACCTGCGTGCCGAGCTGGCTGATCCCGTTCGCGGCCCAGAGCCGGAGGAAGCCGCTGTCGGCCCAGACGCCTCTACGCATCCGCCGAGGCAGGGCCCGCGAGTGGTGTTCCCTCGACGAGACCGCCGACGAGCTCGGCTTCCGCGGGCGTGGGCTCCCTCACCGGCTCGGGCATCTCGCGGATCGAGCGTACCGGCGAGAGCAGCACCCAGAGGAAGACCGGGATGCTGCCGACCGCGCCGACCCACAACGCCGCGCGCAGGCCGATCGTCTGCCCGATCGCGCCGCCGGCGAGCGTCCCGAGCGGGATCGTCCCCCACACGATCCACCGCATGGCCGCGTTCATCCGTCCCTGCAGGCGCTCCGGCGTGATCGCCTGTCTGAGGCTGACCTGCGTGATGTTGTACGCGACCACGCCGAATCCGAAGATCGCGAGGCCCGCCATGAGCACCGGGAGCGGGAAGGAGTGCGGCGCGAGCGGGAAGAGGACGCCCGCACACGAGAAGATGACCGCGTAGGCCACGATCGCGGGCCCGACGCCGAGCCGCGTCCGCAGCCGGTTGGCCGCGAGCGCGCCGGCGATCGAGCCGAGGGACCCCACCGCGAAGACGGCACCGAGGACGAGCGCCGACAGGTGCAGCACGCGCACGGCGTAGAGGACGAACACGGCGAAGAGGATCTGGCCGAAGAAGTTCGACGTTCCGGTGCAGCCCGCGATGGGGCGCAGGTAGCGGTTGCCGACGACCCACTGAAGCCCCTCCTTCACCTGCGGCCACATCTTCGGATGCGCTTCGCCGGCGGCGCGCTCCGGGAGCTCCTCGCGGTGCCGCATCCGCACCATGAAGATCGTCGAGATGACGAAGCTGACGGCGTCGGCGACGATCGCGTACGGCGCGGTGATGGCCGCGATGAGGCCGCCCGAGAGGCTCGGGCCCGCGACCTGTGCGACCGAGACCGTCAGCTGCAGCTTCGAGTTGCCGTCGACGAGGTGCTCGCGCTCGATCAGCGCAGGCAGATACGACTGGTAGGCGACGTCGAAGAAGACGGTGAAGATCCCGATCACGAACTGCAGGACGAGCAGGTGCCAGATCTGCAGCACGCCGGCGGCCCAGAGAATCGGGATGAGCGCGAGCAGCACGGCGCGCGAGGCGTCGCCGACGATGAGGATCTGACGGCGGCGAAGGCGGTCGACCCAGACGCCGGCCGGGAGTGCGAAGAGGATGAACGGCAGGAAGCCGAGAACGCCGAGGAGCGAGAACTCGATCGGGCTCGCATGGAGGCCGACCGCCGCGAGCCACGGGATCGCGAGCTGCGACACCTGCGAGCCGAGCTCGCTGATCGACTGGCCCGTCCACATCTTGATGAAGTCGGGGTGTGACCAGAGGCCGCCCGTCGGGCGCCGGAGCCTACGCATCGGGACGGCGGTAGAGGGCGGTGACGAGCGCGTACGCCTCGCCGTCGGGTGTCTCCGCTGCGCGGAAGTCCTCCAGGAGGCGCTTGAGGCGCCGCTCGAGCCGCGCGAGATCCTTCTTCGTGAGCGACGCCTTGGTCAGCCCGAAGCCGGTGCCCTCGGGCGCGCGCTCGAGCTCGTTCGCCGCCTGCCGGAGCATCGCGGTGCCGATCGCGCGCGAGTCCTCCGGGTTCTCGGACTTGAAGAGGAAGAGGCGGGCGGTTCGCCCGTAGAACTTCTCCGTCACGGCCCGCACCTGACGCGTGCGGACGACGTGGACGAGCCCCGCGCGCTCGAGCACCTTCAGGTGATGGCCGACGGTCCCTTTCGGGATGCTGAGTTCCGCGGCCAGCTGCTGGGTCGAGCGCGCGCGCTCGCGGAGGGACGCGATGATCGCCGTCCGGACGCCGTCCGCGAGTGCCCGCAGCTGTTCGGGCTCGGCGACGACGAGCGTGTCGGGCGCGTCGTAATCCGGAACGGACGGCACATCCCGACCATACGGCTTCCGCCGACCATTCGCAATGACACGCCAAGGGTTCAGACCCCCGCAATGTCCCGACTAGCCTTGGCCGCCGTGGACGCACTCATCGTCGAGGTACGCCGGAACGGGACGGTCGAGGCGCGCCACTGGGTGCACGCGGTCGCGGTCCGCGACGGCGAGATCGTCGCCGCCGCCGGCGACCCCGACCTCGTCTGCTTCATGCGCAGCTCGTCGAAGCCGATCCAGGCGCTGCCGCTCGCGCGCGCCCGCGGCGACCTCGACGACGCCGACCTTGCGATCGCTTCGGCGTCGCACCGGGCGACCGACGACCAGATCGCCGCCGTTCGCGCGCTGCTCGCGAAGGCGCCCGCGACCGAGGACGACCTCGAGCTCGGCCTGCAGGAAGGTCGTCCGCCGTCCCGCATCTTTCACAACTGCTCGGGCAAGCACGCCGGCATGCTCGCGCTCTGCCGCGCGCACGACTGGCCGACGGAGAACTACCGTCTTGCCGGCCACCCGGTGCAGCAGGCGTGCCTCGCCGCGCACGTCGAAGCGACGGAAACCGAGCCGCGCGCAACGGCGATCGACGGCTGTGGCGTCGTGACGTTCGCGTTCCCGCTCGAACGGATGGCGCACGCGTTCGCGCGCATCCCGCAGCTCGACGGCGGCGCACGCGTCACCGAGGCGATGCGCGCGCACCCGGATCTCATCGGCGACGCCGAGGGCGCCGACGTCAACCTCATGCAGCTCGCGCCGGGCTGGTACGCGAAGGGCGGCGCCGAGGGGCTCCTGTGCGCAGGCGACGGCGACACCGGCGTCGCGCTCAAGGCAGAGGACGGATCATCGCGTCCGCTCGGGCCCGCCCTCGCAGGGTTCCTCGCCCCGCTCGGTCTCGATCTCGAGCCGCTCACTAGCACAAAAATCCGCAACAGCCGAGGCGAGATCGTCGGCGAATCGAAACTCTTTACGAACCTGTAACTCGTGACTAAGATCCGGTCCCTTCGAGGTGAGGCCGGGAGGAGAGAAGCACCGGCCCGACGCTGTCCACCCCTAAACAGCCGGAGGTCGCCGACGTGCTCACCGTTGATATCTCGCCCCCCGAGGTCGAAGAGGTCCAGAAGCTCATCGCCGAGGGAACGGAGAAGGGCTTCCTCACCTACGACGAGATCGTCAACGCGCTCGAGGACGTCGAGCTCACGAAGGAGCAGGTCGAAGACTTCTACACGTACCTGATCGACCGCGGCATCGAGCTGATGGAGGGCGAGCAGCACAAGACGCCCCCGCACGAGCAGCCGCAGCCGGAGGACGAGAAGGCCGCCGCTGCGCCGAAGCTCGACCTCACGGTCGAGCCGTCACTCGACTCGCTGCGGCTCTACCTGCGCGAGATCGGCAAGGTGCCGCTGCTCACCGCCGACCAGGAAGTGTCGCTCGCGAAGCGCATCGAGCGCGGCGACATGGGCGCGAAGACGCAGATGACCGAGGCGAACCTCCGGCTCGTCGTGTCGATCGCGAAGGGCTACCTCGGGCGCGGGCTCAGCTTCCTCGACCTCATCCAGGAAGGCTCGCTCGGCCTCATCCGCGCGGTGGAGAAGTTCGACTACCGCAAGGGCTACAAGTTCTCGACGTACGCGACGTGGTGGATCCGGCAGGCGGTCACGCGCGCGATCGCCGACAAGGCGCGCACGATCCGCATCCCGGTGCACATGGTCGAGAAGCTCAACAAGGTCGTGCACATCGAGCGCCAGCTCGTGCAGCGCCTCGGCCGCGAGCCGAACGCGGAGGAGATCGCGGAGGAGCTCGAGATGACGCCGGAGGAGGTGCGCGAGATCCTGCGCATGGCGCAGCTCCCGGTGAGCCTCGAGAAGCCGATCGGCGAAGAGGAGGACTCGGCGCTCGGCGACTTCGTCCAGGACGAGACGGCGGAGTCGCCGTTCGACACCGCCCAGCTCTCGCTGCGGCGCGAGGACATCGAGAGCGCGCTCGGCGCGCTGCCGTTGCGCGAGCGCCAGGTGATCGAGCTCCGGTTCGGGCTGCGCGGCGGGCCGCCGCGCACGCTCGAGGAGGTCGGCCGCGCGTTCGGCGTCACCCGCGAGCGGATCCGTCAGATCGAGAACAACACGTTGAAGAAGCTCGAGCATCTGCCGGAGGCGCAGGCGCTCAGAGACGCGGTCAGCTAGCCGCGTCCTCCTTCTTCGGCTCGACGCGCTCGGCCGGCACGAAGAGCCGGCAGTGCGGACACTTGAACCCGCGGTAGCGCTGCGCCGCGCCTTCGAGCAGCTCGGCTGCGAACGTCCGGTGGCAGTGGGGGCACTCGATCTCGAACGACTCGGCCATCGGTTCGAGCGTACCTGCACCGACTCCGTCCGGTCCGATCCCTACGCTCCGCGCACGATGGAGGAGAGCGTGTTCCGGCGAGGTGTTGCCGAATTCGTGGGGACGTTCACGCTCATCTTCATCGGCGGTGGCGCCGGCGCGATCTCCGGCAACGACATCGTCGCCGTCGCCCTCGCCAACGGCCTGGCCATCGGAATCATGGTGTCCAACTTCGGACACATATCCGGTGGTCTCTTCAATCCGGCGATCACGCTCGGCTTCCTCAGCACTCGGCGCATCACGCCGCGGCTCGCAGTCGTCTACTGGATCGCGCAGTTCGGCGGTGCAGTCATCGCAGCGGGGATCCTGCGCTGGCTCGTGCACAAGCCCGCCTTCAACGGCGCGATCCCGAGCGTCCACGTCATCGGAGCGGGCCGCGGCTTCGTCCTCGAGGCGATCATGACGTTCTTCCTCGTGGTCGCCGTGTTCGCGACTGCAGTCGACCCGCGCGGCGCGTTCAAGTCGATCGCAGGCCTCGCGATCGGGCTGACGATCTCGATCGACGTGCTCTTCGGCGGCCCGCTCACCGGCGCGGCGATGAACCCGGCGCGCGCATTCGGCCCCGAGCTCGTCGGCAACTTCTGGGGCGCCGGCTGGATCTACTACATCGGCCCGGCGCTCGGCGCGGTCGTCGCCGCCGTCGGATACGACTGGCTCTACCTCCGGCCGCTCGCGCCGCCCGTTGTCGGCACGCCGGAGTCAGGCGTGGCGGAGCCGCGCCCCGGCGACGCCGCCGAGAGCTAAGACTTCGACGCTCGTCTCGACCTCGACGTCGAGCGATACCCGGACGAGACAGGAGGACTCCGCGCGCTCGACGAGCGCCCGCGCACGCTCCTCGTCCTCCGCTGCGACGGCGATGGCGACGTGCTGCTCGATGCGCGTGAACCCGAACTGACCGTCGTCGCGTCTGCCGACGATGCCGGTCGCATCGACCGCCAGCTCCCGCATCGGGATCTTCTCGCGCTCCGCCGCGCCCGCGATCGTGACGGCGAGGCACGTCGCGGCCGCCGCGGTGAGCAGGTCCTCCGGGCTCCAGACGCTCGGATCGGCCTCGCGATGGAACTCGGGCGGTGTCGCGACCGGAACCGGAGGCTTGCCGGCGACGGTCGCGCGCACCGTCCGCGCGCCTTCCCACTGGACGGCCACGGGGAAGGCGTGCTCCTTCGTCCTCACGGGCAGAGCGTCGCCGCGGCCGGCCGGCGCTGCATCCGAGAAAGCCCCTACTCGAGGAAGGAGACGTACGTCTCGACGGTCGCGCGCTCGCGTGGGGCCGGCTCGCGCTCCGGCGCCCCGAAGTGCAGCAGTCCGAGCACGCGTTCGCCCTGCGCGATCCCCAGCGCCTCGCGGCCGCGGGCCGTGCGCAGGATCGCCGGCGTCCGCCAGTACGACGCAAGCCCGCGCTCGGTCGCCGCGAGGAGGACGAGCATCGTCGCCGCCGCCGTCGCGCAGACGTCCTCCTCGTCCTGGACGAGGTCGCCGGAGAGCGCGGCCGACACGACGACCAGCGTCGGTGCCCGCTCGAGCTTCGCCGCCTCGCCCGGCCCGGCTGCGTCCTTCAGGCGCGTCATCGCCAATGGGCCGAGGACGCGGAAGCGCCACGGCTGCGTCAGGTGATGGTTCGGCGCGAGCCGTGCGACGTCGAAAAGCTCCATCAGCGTCTCGCGCGGGACCGGATCCGGCCCGAACGCCTTGTGCGTGCGCCGTGCCGCTGCCAGCTCGGCGAGCGTCACGCCCGGCGGGCGCTCAGGTGCAGCTCGACGCCCGCGGCACGCAGCAGCTGCGAGAACGGACAGCCGGCATCCGCCTTCTCGAAGGCGGTGCGCAGCGCATCGTCGTCGATCCCGTCGACGTCGACGACCGCGTCGACGTACGAGGCGACGATCTGGTGCCCGCGGCCTTCGACCTCGTCCATGACGATGCGAGTCGAGACGTCGAGCCGGCCGGGCGGCGTGCCCGCTTGCGTCAGCTCGCTCGCGAGGGACATCGTGATGCACCCGCCGTGGGCGGCGGCCAGCAGCTCCTCCGGGCTCGTCTTGCCTTCCGGCTGCCCGATGCGCGTCGGTAGCGAGTAGCCGAGGCCGGCGAACGCGCCGGTACCCGCGGTGATCGTCCCGGCCCCGCGGGCGACGTTCCCTTCCCAGACGAGCTGCGCGCTGCGTTCGATCCTCGGCATCAGTACTCGAACGCCGCCGTGCCGTCGACGTAGTAGGCCTCCGCGGGCGAGCCCGCCGGGCTGAAGACGCCGAGCACCTGCATCTCGCCGGGCCCATGATTTTCGAGCGAGTGCACGAGCGTCGCGGGCAGATGGATGCACGAGCCGGGCTGCAGCGGCGCCGACTCGCCGTCGATGTGCAGCGCGCCCTCGCCCTCGAGCACGTAGACGACCTCGTCGTAACGGTGGTAGTGGTCGGGCGCGCGGCCCGGTGGGATGTAGCCGACGAACTGCGTCGCCGACGGGCACGGCGCGAGCAGCCGGAACATGCGTCCAGCCGTCGCCTCGCCGACTTCGACGTCGTCGACCCCGACGACGGCGTGGCGGACGGAAGACGGCAGCGGATTGCGGACGATCACCGACATGAGCTCGAGGCCGTCTGCCCCATCGACCCGCCAGCCGGCGCCGGCCGCGATGTACAGCGCAGTGCCTGCGCGCAGCTCGACCGGCTCCCGATCGATCGTCGCGGTCCCGCTGCCGGCGAGGACGTAGAGAACTTCGTCATCCGATAGAGCCGCGCGCTCGCCGCCGCCGTCGAAGCGCAGGAGCCGCTGCTCGAACTCGGCGCAGCCGCGCGCCGCGCCGAAGAGCGCCGTCTCGTCGTCGTCGCCGCCCTCCGCCTGCAGGTGGTACCGCATCGAACGAGTCTAGAGTGATCCGGCCGATGGAGAACGTCGAGCTCGTGCAGCGGTCATACGCCGCCTTCGAACGCGGCGACCTCGACGCCGTGCTCGCGGACATGCATCCCGACATCGAGTGGCACCAGGCGCAGGGCCTGCCCCACGGAGGCCTCTACCACGGTGTGGGCGAGGTGCGGCGGAACATCTTCGAGCCGCTCGAGGCGTCGTGGTGGTCGGAATTCTCCGCTGCGCCGGAGCAGTTCCTCGACGCGGGCTCCGAGGTCGTCGTCCTCGGCCGCTACCGCGGGATCGCGAAGGAGACCGGGAAGGTCCTCGACGTCCCGTTCGTCCACGTCTGGTCGGTGGAGGGCTCGAAGGCGGTGCGGTTCAGGCAGTTCCTCGACACCGCGGGCTGGGTGGAGGCGCTTGCGCCGCCACCGACCTTTTGATCAATTCTGCGTCTCAAGTTTGACAGTCCAATCCGGAAAAAGGACACTGCCGACACTCCGGCGGACCCGGAAAACAAGGAGGGCACATGAAGAAAGGCATCAGCCTTCTCCTCGCGCTTGCGGCGACAGCGGTCGTAGCGGCAAGCGCGCAGGCGAAGCACGAGGCTGTCGGGACAGCCTCGAAGGCGGTGAGCTGCAGCAGCACGCTGAAGATCGGCTTCGTCACACCGTTGACGGGTGGCGCGGGCTTCCTCGGGCAGGAGCAGATGAGCTGGGCGCAGTACGCGGTCAAGTCTCTTGCCAAGGGTCTCGGCCTGAAGATCCAGATCGTCCCGGGCGACACCCCGGTCGAGCAGGGCGCGACGCCCGCTCAGGACCTGGCGCAGAAGTTCGTCGGCGACCCGAGCGTGGTCGCGATCCTGGGACCGTCGACGTCGGGCGCGGTCGCCGCGTCGACGCAGACGTACTTCCAGGCCGGCATGGCGCATCTCTCGCCGTCCGCGACGCGCACCGATCTGACGAAGACGGTCGCCGGCGTGAAGGAAGGAACGCCTGCGTTCTTCCGCGACGTCCCCGGTGACTACATCCAGGGGCCGAGCGACGCGAACTTCATGATCAAGAACCTGAAGGTCAAGAAGGTCGTGATCATGGACTTCCAGGAGCCGTACTCGCTCGGACTCGCCTCCGCGGTCGACACGACGCTGAAGGCGGCCGGCGTGACCACGATCCGCCTCTCGGCTCCGAACACGACGACCGACTACTCGGCGTTCGTGACGAAGGTCCCGAGCGACGCGGACATCGTGTTCTTCCCGACGCAGAAGCCGGCTGACGCGCAGACGTTCGCGCAGCAGCTGCTCGAGCAGGGCAAGAAGGCGAAGGTGTTCGGCGGCGACGGTTCGGACGACTCGACCCAGTTCAAGGTTCCGGGGTCGTACGTGTCGAACTTCGCTCCGGACATCACCGGCATCGCCGCCGACAAGGCGATCGTCGCCGGCTGGCAGAAGGCGAACCCCGGCAAGACCGTCGGTTCGTTCGGCCCGCCGAGCTACGGCGCGACCCAGATCCTCATGAACGCCATCAAGCTGACGTGCAAGGCGGACAAGGGCGTCATCAAGTCCCGCCGCGACATCCTGCGCAACGTCAAGAAGGTGACGATCAAGAACTGGATCCTCGGCGGGACCTTCAAGTGGTCCACGAAGTCGAACGATCCGCTGAACGCGAAGTTCTACATCTTCCAGATCCAGGGCGACGGCTCGTACAAGCTCGTCGGCTAGCGCCAATGTGGGGTGGCCGGCGTGACGTCGGCCACCCCACGTCGCACTGATGGACACCTTCATCCAGCTCACCGTCGACGCCCTGACGCTCGGCAGCGTCTACGCGCTCATCGCGCTCGGCTACACGCTCGTCTACGGCGTGCTGAAGCTCCTCAACTTCGCCCACGGCGACGTCTTCATGGTCGGCTCGTTCATCGGCTACGGCGTGTTGCAGCTGCTCGGCGGGGCGGCAAGCCCGAACGTGCCGGTGTGGCTGCTGCTCATCCTCATCACGCTCGCGGCGATGGCGGGCTGCGCCGTCCTCGGCGTCGTCATCGAGCGGTTCGCGTACCGCCCGCTGCGCGACGCGCCGCGCATCGCGCCGCTCATCAGCGCACTCGGCGTCTCGTTCTTCCTCGCCAATTCGATGCAGCTTCTCTTCAGCGCGACGCCGCGCAGCTACAACACGTTCGAGATCGGGAATGGCGAGCTCTACTTCAAGGGCTTCGACATCGGCAACGTGCGCGTCCCGCTCCTGCGGATCATCACCATCGTCTCTGCGATCGTGCTGATGATCGCCCTCTACATCCTCGTCAACAAGACCCGCACGGGGAAGGCGATGCGCGCGACGTCGTACGACCGCGAGGCGGCGGCGATGATGGGCATCGACATCGACAAGGTGATCCGCTTCACCTTCATTCTCGGATCGGCGCTCGCCGGCGCCGCGGGCGTGCTCTTCGCGATCCGCGTCCCGACGACGGTCGCGATCGGCTTCGTCGCGGGGCTCAAGGGCTTCACCGCGGCGGTGATCGGCGGCATCGGCTCGATTCCCGGCGCGATGGTGGGCGGCCTCATCCTCGGCTGCGCCGAGTCGTACACGCAGGGATACATCTCCACGAAGTGGTCGGACCTCGTCGTCTTCTCGATCCTCGTGGCGTTCATGATCTTCCGGCCGCAGGGTCTTCTCGGCCGCGCCGACATCCGCAAGGTGTGACGTGACCGACTCGACGCCCCACTCCTCCGACACTCCCGCGTCCGGACCGGCGGTCGGCCAGGACGAGTGGGTTGCGCGCCACGCCGAGCGGCAGCTGTTCCGGAGCGGGCCGCTCGCACCGGTCGAGCAGCGTCTCCGTCTCGTCCCATGGTGGGCGTGGCTCGTGCTGTTCGTCGCGGCGCTGAGCCTCCTGCCGGCGTTCTCGTCGAGCGGCTACGTGCGGCGCGTCGGCTTCGACACGGTGCTCTACATGATGCTTGCGCTCGGCCTCAACGTCGTCGTCGGCTGGGGCGGCCTGCTCGACCTCGGCTACGTCGCGTTCTACGG
>DASXLN010000057.1:0-12774 GCA_036496165.1 Gaiellaceae bacterium
CGGCCGGTCGTGCTCCAGGTGAAGACCGATCCGGAGGTGCCGCCGCTGCCGCCGCACATCACCTTCGAGCAGGCGAAGAAGATGGCACACGCCATGCTCAAGGGCGACCCCGAGCGCGTGGGCGTGATGGAAAAGTCGATGCGGGGCAAGCTCGCCGAGTTCCTGACACGTTGAGAGTCGAGGTCGACGCGTACACGATCCCGACCGACGAGCCGGAGTCGGACGGGACGCTCGAGTGGGATTCGACGACGGTGGTCGTCGTCGGCATCGACGAGGGCGTCGGCTACACGTACTGCCACGCGGCTGCCGCGGAGGTGATCCGCACGACGCTCGTCGACTGCATCGGCGACGACGTGCGCGCCTCGTCGCAGGCGATGAACGCGGCGGTGCGCAACATGGGACGTCCGGGGATTGCGTCGTGCGCCATCTCCGCCGTCGACCAGGCGCTGTGGGACCGGGAGGCGCGGCGGCACGGCGTCTCCCTCGTCGAGCTTCTCGGCGCCGCGCGGGAGGCCGTCCCGATCTACGGCAGCGGCGGATTCTGCTCGTACCCGAACGACCGCCTGCAGGAGCAGCTCGGCGACTGGGCCGCAGCCGGCATCCCGCGCGTGAAGATGAAGGTGGGCCGCGATCCAGATCGCGATCCCGCGCGGCTGGACGCTGCGCGCGAAGCGATCGGCGACGACGTCGAGCTCTTCGTCGACGCGAACGGCGCGTTCAATCGCAAGGACGCGCTCGCGTGGGCGGAGCGATACGCGCTCGAGTGGGGCGTGACGTGGTTCGAGGAGCCGGTCTCGTCTGCGGATGCAGAGGGCCTGAGGCTCGTGCGCGACCGCGCACCGGCAGGGCTCGAGATCGCGGCCGGCGAGTACGCGTACGTCCCGGCCGACTTCGGCCACATCATCGAGGTCGTCGACTGTCTCCAGGCCGACGTGACCCGCTGCGGCGGCATCACGGGGCTCCTCGGCGTCGCCGGGCTCTGCGACGCGTTTGCGGTCGATCTCTCCGGCCACTGCGCGCCCGCGATCTCCGCCCATGCGTTCGCAGCTGTGGGCCGCCTGCGGCATCTCGAGTACTTCCACGACCACGTGCGCATCGAGCGGATGCTGTTCGACGGCGTGCCCGAGCCCGACGGCGGGCTCCTGCGGCCGGACCGTTCGCGTCCTGGGAACGGTCTCGAGCTGAAGCGTCAGGAGGTCTTGCAGTGGGCGTCGTGAGCGCAGTCGTCCCGCGGCACGGCACGGTCGAGGTCGACCGGCGCGCGCTCGCCGCGGCGCTCCGCAAGGAGATCGAGGGCGAGGTGCGCTTCGACACCGGCGCACGCGCGCTCTACGCGACGGACGCGTCCAACTATCGCCAGCCGCCGATCGGCGTCGTCGTCCCGCGGACGCTCGACGACGTCGTCGCCGTGCACCGCATCTGCCACGCACACGGCGCGCCGATCGTCAACCGCGGCGGCGGCACGAGCCTCGCCGGCCAAGGATGCAACGTCGCCGTGCTCGTCGACTTCTCGAAGTACCTGCGCGAGATCGTCGACATCGACCCGGTGCAGCGGCTCGCGCGCGTGCACCCGGGCGTCGTTCTCGACCAGCTGCGCAAGGAGGCCGAGTCGAAGCACCAGCTGACGTTCGCCCCCGACCCCTCGACGCACGCCTACTGCACGCTGGGCGGCATGCTCGGCAACAACTCCTGCGGGCGCCATTCGGTCATGTCGGAGTTCCGCGGGCCGGGCTCGCGGGTCGCCGACCATGTCGTCGAGCTCGAGGTGCTCACGTATCGCGGCGACCGGCTCCGCATCGGCCGCGGAGGTGCCGGCGTCCCCGACGCGATCGCGGCCGAGTTGCACGCGCTCGCCGACCGGTACGCCGACCAGATCCGCGAGCGCTACCCGCAGATTCCGCGGCGCGTCTCCGGCTACAACCTCGACGAGCTCCTCCCGGAGCGCGGATTCGAGGTCGCGCGCTCGCTCGTCGGGACAGAGTCGACGTGCGTGACGATCCTCGAGGCGACGCTCGAGCTCATGCCCGCGCCGAAGGCGCACTCGCTGCTCGTCGTCGCCTATCCGAGCAAGTACGAGGCGGCCGACCACGTCCCGCTCGCGCGCGAGCACGAGCCCGACGCGATCGAGGGCGTCGACGACACGCTCATCACCGACATGACGACGATCGGCCAGCACAAGCACGAGCTCTCGCTGATGCCGGACGGGCACGGCTGGCTCCTCGTCGAGTTCGGCGGCGACTCGAAGCAGGAGTCCGACGACCGCGCCCGTGCGCTCATGCACGACCTCGAGCGGCAGGGCCATCCGAAATCGGCGATGAAGCTGTACGACGACCCCGACTCGGAGCAGCACATCTGGGACGTGCGCGAGGCGGGACTCGGCGCGACCGCCTTCATCCCCGGCAAGCCGGACACGCACGAAGGGTGGGAGGACTCCGCCGTCCCGCCCGAGCGGCTCGGCGAGTACCTGCGCCGCCTCTCGGATCTGGCCGACAAGTACGACTACGAGAGCGCGCTCTACGGGCACTACGGGCAGGGCTGCGTGCACGCGCGCTGGAACTTCGATCTCCTCACCCCCGACGGCATCAAGAAGTACCGGCGCTGGCTCGACGATGCGAGCGACCTCGTGCTCGAGCTCGGAGGCTCGCTCTCCGGCGAGCACGGCGACGGCCAGTCGCGCGCCGAGCTGCTGCCGAAGATGTTCGGCGACGACCTCGTCGAGGGCTTCGGCGAGTTCAAGCGGATCTGGGACCCCGACTGGAAGATGAACCCGGGCAAGGTCGTCGACCCGTACAAGATCGACGAGAACCTCCGTCTCGGCGTCGACTACGAGATGTGGCACCCCGAGACGAAGTTCGCGTACACGCGCGACAACGGCGACTTCGCGCACGCGACCGTCCGCTGCGTCGGCATCTCCAAGTGCCGCACGCCCGAGGGCGTCGACGTCATGTGCCCGTCCTACATGGCGACGAAGGAGGAGAAGCACTCGACCCGCGGCCGCGCGCATCTCCTCTTCGAGATGCTGCGCGGCGACGTCATCACCGACGGGTGGCAGTCGGACGAGGTGATGGACGCGCTCGACCTCTGCCTCTCCTGCAAGGGCTGCACGAACGACTGCCCGGTCGGCGTCGACATGCCCACGCTCAAGGCGGAGTTCCTCCACCATCGCTTCGAGCGGAGGCCGCGACCTCGCCAGGCGTATGCGCTGGGGCTGATCGACCGCGTCGCCGCCGTCGCCTCGCGCTTCCCCGAGGTCACGAACTTCCTCACGCACACGCCGCCGTTCGAGCAGGGGCTGAAGCTCGCCGCGGGCATGACGCAGCAGCGCGACATGCCGACCTTCGCGCCGATGACGCTGCAGGAGTGGTTCCGGAGGCGCGGCACCGCCAACCCGGGCGGCCGCAAGGTCGTCCTCTTCCCGGACACGTTCAACAATCGCTTCCACACCGACGTCGGCGTTGCCGCGGTCGAGGCGATCGAGGCCGCCGGGTGGCAGGTGGTCATGCCGCAGGGCCACGTGTGCTGCGGGAGGCCGCTGTACGACTACGGCTTCCTCGACCTCGCCGAGCAGTACCTGCGGCGCAACCTCGACCGTCTGCGCGAGTGGTATCGCGAGGGGATCCCGATCGTCGGGCTCGAGGCGAGCTGCACCGCCGTCTTCAAGGACGAGCTCGGGAAGCTGTTCCCGAACGACGAGGACGCGATCCGGCTCAGCCGCTCGATGGTGCACTTCGCCGAGTTCTTCGAGCGATACGACCTGGAGGCGCCGACGCTCGGGCGCAAGGCGCTCGTGTGGGGGCACTGTCATCAGAAGGCGACGGGCGGGATGGACGCCGACCTCGCGCTCTTGAAGCGGATGGAGGTCGAGGCGGACGAGCTCAAGGCCGGCTGCTGCGGGCTCGCCGGCTCGTGGGGGTTCGAGGCCGGCCACCACGACCTCTCGCTGGAGATCGGGGAGCTCGGGCTCCTGCCGAAGGTGCGGTCGCTGCCCGAGGACGAGCTCGTCGTCGCGAACGGCTTCTCGTGCAAGACGCAGATCGAGCAGGGGCGCACGGGACGGCAGGCGCTCCACCTCGCCCAGGTCGTGCAGCTCGCGCGGAAGGGGAGCTACCCGAAGCGGCCGGTGCCGTCGCGCCTTCGCCGCGCGCTGCGCGTCGCCGTCCCCGTCGCGGCCGTCCTCGCCGTCCCCCTTATGTTCACGCGCGCGAGGGCGCGCTAGCGCGGCGCTCCGACATCCGGCCGCGCACCGCGTTGATCGGCCGTGCAACCGCCTCGAGCGGCTTTCGCGCCGCCTCGACCCCGAGGAAGACCTCGACGATGCCGCCGACGGCCATGATCGCGCCGCCGATGAGGAACGCGATCGTCACGTTCCCGTACGAGCCCGTCTGGATGAGCTTCCCGAACGTCCACGGCGCCGCGATCGCCACGCCCGTGCCGCAGGCGTAGAAGAGCGCGATCGCCATCGCCCGCGTCTCCATCGGGAAGATCTCGCTCACCGTCAGATACGCCGCCGAGGCGCCGGAGGAGGCGAAGAAGAAGCACACCGACCAGCAGAGCGTCAGCGTCGTCGCTGACAGCAGCTTCGCGTCGAACGCCCATGCGGTCCCGAAGAGGACGAGGGCGGAGGCGATGTACGTCGTCGAGATCATCACCCGCCGGCCGACCGAGTCGAAGAGCGGGCCGAGGATCCACGGCCCGAGCAGGTTGCCGGCTGCGAACGGGATGAGGTAGAGCGGCGCGTTCGAGGTCGACGCGTGGAAGAACGTCGTCAGGATCGAGGTCGCCCCGAAGAGCGTCGCGTTGTACAGCACCGCCTGCGAGGCCATGAGCGAGAAGCCGAGGACGCCGCGGCTCGGGTACTCGTCCATGACGTGCTTCGCGATCGCGACGAAGCCGATCGACTCGCGCTGCTCGATCTCGAGCTCGTCGCCCTCGGGCTCCGGTAGGTCGGGATGCGACTTCCGCACCTGCTCCTCAATCTCGTGGACGACGTCCTCCGCCTCGTTCGCCCGCCCATGCGTCAGGAGCCAGCGCGGGCTTTCCGGCACCGAGCGGCGGATGGCGAGGACGCAGATGGCGAGGATCGCACCGAGCCCGAAGCCGATGCGCCAGCCGACGTTCGCGGCGAACGAGTTCAAGAGGACGACGGTCAGCCCCGCGGCGACGGCGGTCCCGATCCACCAGGAGCTGTTGATCGCGAGCGCCACCCGGCCGCGGACACGCGCGGGAACGAGCTCGTCGATTGCCGAGTTGATGGCGGAGTACTCGCCGCCGATGCCGGTGCCGGCGAGGAAGCGGAAGGCCATGAACGACCAGAAATCCCAGGAGAACGCGGTCGCGACCGTGAAACAGAGGTAGATCCCGAGCGTGATCATGAAAAGACTCCGCCGCCCGAACCGGTCGGTCAGGTACCCGAAGAGAAGGGCGCCGGTGACGGCGCCGCCGAGGTAGAAGCTCCCGGCCGCCGTCGCCTGCGAGGTGGAGAAGTGGAGCGTCCCCTTGCCGGTCAGCGCCGCCGCGACAGAACCGACGAGCGTCACCTCGAGCCCGTCGAGGATCCAGGTGATCCCGAGGGCGATGATGACCCGCCAGTGCCAGCGGCTCCAGGGCAGGCGATCGAGGCGGTTGGGGATGTCCGTCCGGACGACCTCGCCGGTGCCGCCGGTTACCCCGATCGCGTTCGCGCTCATCCCAATCCTCAACGGGCGGGCGACCAAGGGAGATTCGGAGTTCCGCTACACTCCGGCGGCGTCCGGGGCGCCGTAGCTCAGCTGGTTAGAGCGCTGCACTCATAATGCAGAGGTCGGTGGTTCGAGCCCACCCGGCGCTATTCGACACGCGTTCACCTTCGAGGTAAAGACAGAAAATGGCCACTGGAGTCCGAGTCGCAATCACGCTTGCCTGCACCGAGTGCAAGCGGCGCAACTACCAGACGCAGAAGTCCAAGCGGAACTCCCCCGACCGGGTCGAGTTCAAGAAGTACTGCCGCTGGTGCAGTTGCCACACGATCCACCGGGAGACGCGCTGACCGCGTATGGCCAGGCAGACCCGTCAGCAGCGCCGAGCGCGCCGGACGCAGTCGGAGCCGGCGCTGGCGGGTGGACCACCCGTGCGCCCGCCTGCACGCCCGACGGCGAACGGCGGCGACGAGCCGCGCAGGCAGCAGCATCCGGAGACGGAGGACAGGCACGTCCCCGGATCGGGGCCGGTGCACTTCGTCCAGGAGGCCTGGGCCGAGCTCAAGAAGGTCGAGTGGCCGAGCCAGCACGCGCTCGTCAGCGGGACGGCGGTCGTTCTCGTGGCCTGCATCATCGTCGGCTTCTACCTGTGGCTGAACGACGAGTTGTGGAAGTACGTCGTCCAGCACGTGCTGCTGCGATAGGGAGACCGTGATGTTTCGCTGGTACGTCATCAACACCTATTCCGGGCACGAGAACAAGGTGAAGACGAATCTCGAGCACCGCATCGAGTCGATGGGGCAGCGCCCCCGGTTCCGCCGCGTCGTCGTCCCCACCGAGCAGGTGATCGAGACGAAGGACGGCCAGAAGGTGCAGACCGAGAAGCGCGTCCTCCCCGGCTACGTGCTCGTGAACATGGACCTCGACGACGACGCCTGGATGGTTGTCAAGAACACGCCCGGCGTCACCGGGTTCGTCGGCGCCGGCTCGAAGCCGGTGCCGCTCTCGCAGCCCGAGGTCGACCGGATCCTGCACACGGGGGCCGGGACGGGCGTCGCGACGCGGGCGCAGGTCGAGTTCCAGCTCGGCGAGTCGGTGAAGATCACGTCAGGCCCGCTGGCAGACTTCGACGGCGAGATCACCGATGTGAACGCGGACGGGCAGAAGCTGCAGGTGATGGTGAACATCTTCGAGCGGCAGGTGCCGGTCGAGGTTGGATTCGACAACGTCAAGAAACTGGATTGATCTGACATGGCAAAGAAAATTCTCACAGTGATCAAGCTCCAGATCCCGGGCGGGCAGGCGAACCCTGCGCCGCCGGTCGGCCCTGCGCTCGGCCAGCACGGGGTCAACATCATGGAGTTCTGCAAGGCGTTCAACGCGCAGACGGCCGACCAGAACGGGCGCATCACCCCGGTCGAGATCACCGTCTACGAGGACCGGTCGTTCACGTTCATCACGAAGACGCCGCCGGCGGCCGTCCTCATCAAGGAGGCGCTGCGGCTCGAGAAGGGCTCCGCCGAGCCGAACCGCGACAAGGTCGGCCGGCTCAGCCGCGCCCAGGTGCGGCAGATCGCGGAGACGAAGCTCGTCGACCTGAACGCGCGCGACGTCGACCAGGCGGCGAAGATCATCGCCGGCACCGCCCGCTCGATGGGCGTCGAGGTGGACCTGTAATGGCGCACCACGGCAAGCGCTACGTCCAGGCGCGCGACCTCTTCGACCGCGAGCGCGTCTACTCGCCCGTCGAGGCCGTCCGGAAGCTGAAGGAGGCGCCGTCCGCGAAGTTCGACGAGACGGTCGAGGTGCACTTCCGCCTCGGGCTGAACGTCCGCCACGCGGACGAGCAGCTGCGCGGGACGCTCATGCTCCCGCACGGCACCGGCAAGGACGTTCGAATCGCCGTCTTCGCCGAGGGCGACAAGGCCCGCGAGGCGGAGGAGGCCGGGGCGGACGTCGTCGGCTCGGCCGACCTGGCAAAGCGCGTCGAGGAGGGCTTCACCGACTTCGACGTCGCCATCGCCACGCCGGACCAGATGGGGAACGTGGGCAAGCTCGGCCGCATCCTCGGCCCGCGCGGGCTCATGCCGAACCCGAAGACCGGCACCGTCACCTTCGACATCGGCAAGGCCGTCCGTGAGGCGAAGGCCGGCAAGCTCGAGTACCGGACCGACCGCGGCGCCAACGTCCACGTGTCGATCGGCAAGAAGAGCTTCGACGAGCGGTCGCTCGTCGAGAACTACGCGGCGGTGCTGGACGAGATCGTCCGGGCGAAGCCGGCGGCGGCGAAGGGCCGCTACATCCGGCAGATCACGCTCACGAGCACGATGGGCCCCGGCATCCACGTCGACCCGGCCAAGACCCGCGGTGTGACGGAAGAGCTGGAGGAAGCTACAGTTACGGCCTAACCGACTCGTCTCTCGCCGAAGACAGCTGGCAGCCCTCCGGGGCAGAAGCCCAGCCGAGGTGAGTCCTAGAGGATCTGCTTCTCGTGGGCTCGCTTCGGCGAGCCCGAGTCATTTCCGGAGGAAATGACGTGAAGAAAGAGCAGAAGGAGAAGGTCGTCGAGGAGCTGGCCGGCCGCCTGAAGGCGGCGGACACGCTGCTCGTCGCCGACTATCGCGGCCTGACGATGCCCCAGATCGACACGCTGCGGTCGCGCCTGCTGGAGAGCGGCGCCCGCTTCACAGTCGTGAAGAACACGCTGACGCGCCGGGCGGCGGAGGCGGCGGGCTCGGAGGCGCTGCTGGCGCTGCTCGAGGGCCCGACGGCGATCGCGTTCCTCGAGGCGGACGGCGACATGCTGGCCGCCGCGAAGGCGCTCGCCGACATGGCGAAGGAGTCGAAGATCCTCGCGATCCGCGGCGGCGTCCTGGAAGGGCGCGTCCTGACCGCCGAGGAAGTCGAGAGCCTTGCGTCCCTCCCCCCGGTCGACATCCTGCGCGGCCAGGTGCTGGGCGCGATCGTCGCCCCGCTGACGAGCCTGCTCGGCTTGGTGACGGCGCCGGTGCAGAACCTGTACGGCCTCATCGAGGCCCGAATCGAACAGCTGGGCGGGGAAGGCGCTGCTGAAGCGGCGCCCGAGCCTGAGCCGGTTGCGGCCGAGCCGGAGCCGGAGGCGACTGAGGAGCCCACTACGGCGACCGCCACAGCGGTCGCCTCCGAAGAACCAGACCAGGAGGAGAGCTAGACCATGGCAGCTGTAGACAGCATTTTCGAATCACTTGGCAAGATGTCGGTCCTCGAGCTCGTCGAGCTGAAGAAGAAGATCGAGGACGAGTGGGGCATCACCGCTGCCGCTCCGGTCGCCGTTGCGGCGGCAGGCGGCGGGGCGGCTGCTCCGGCCGAGGAGGAGAAGACGGCGTTCGACGTCGTCCTCACCGAGGCCGGCGGCCAGAAGATCCAGGTGATCAAGGTCGTGCGCGCGATCACCGGGCTCGGCCTGAAGGAGGCCAAGGACCTCGTCGACTCGGCGCCGAAGCCGGTCAAGGAGGGCGTGCCCCAGGACGAGGCCAACTCGATCAAGGCGCAGCTCGAGGAAGCGGGCGCGACCGTCGAGGTCAAGTAGGCCGCAAGTTTCGCTGCCTACCGGCATCTCAATGGGCATGAAACTGCGCATAACTCTCCTCGCTGTCGTTGCGGCTGCGGGGGTCTTCGCCTCGTTCGCCGTCGCGAAGCCCCCGCAGGGGCACGGAAACCCGCACACCCAGTCGACGACCGGGACGACCGCAACGTCGACGACCGCTACGACGACCACGACGACCACGACGACCACGACGACCGAAGCCCACGGCAAGGTCCTCGTCTGCCACAAGGTCGGGAACGGCCACTACGTGCTCATCCGCGTCAGCGCCCACTCGGCGCCGGCGAAGGGCAAGCATCACGGCGACGTCCTCGCGACGAACGGCACCTGTCCCGGCCCGATCCAGGGCCACACGGGCACGGGCACCGGCGAGCACGAGACGACGACGGTGAACACCACCACCTTGGCCACGACGACTTCCTGAATCTGCGGACAACGACCGGAGCCCGGCGGTGCTTGCGTCCCGCCGGGCTCCGAGCTACATTGGTGCGACGATCCCGGCGCCGGCCGTTGGCCACGCTTGCGGTGAGGGAGCCACTTCCGGTACCCTGGATGGTTGCGCCGACGTTCCGTCTGCCCGCACATCTGCACGCCTGAATCCGCCTGAGCTCGCACGTCCCCAAGGGAGGCTTTTTCTTTGACCACCACGGTCGCTTCGCCCCGCGCGCGTAAGTCCTTTTCCAAGATCGAGCACGTCCTCGACCTCCCCGACCTCATCGACATCCAGAAGGCCTCGTTCCAGTGGTTCCTGGACGAGGGCCTCCGGGAGACGATCGACGACATCTCGCCGATCGAGGACTACACCGGAACCCTCGCCGTCGAGTTCGGCGAGTACCTCTTCGGACAGCCCCAGTTCACCATCAAGGAGTGCCGCGAGAAGGACCTGACGTATCAGGCCCCGCTCTCGATGACCGTCCGCTTCGTCAACAAGGACACGGGCGAGATCCGCGAGCAGACGGTCTTCATGGGCGACTTCCCGATGATGACCGAGGTCGGCACCTTCATCATCAACGGCACCGAGCGCGTCATCGTCACGCAGCTCGTCCGTTCGCCGGGCGCCTACCTGATGGAGCCGAAGGACCCGACGAAGCAGGTCTTCACGGCCAACCTCATGCCGAGCCGCGGCTCGTGGCTCGAGCTCGAGATCGACAAGAAGGGCATCGCGTACGCGCGCATCGACCGCAAGCGCAAGCTGCCGATCACGACGCTTCTCCGCGCTCTCCCCGCCGAGGACCCGTCGACCGGCTTCAAGCTCGACACGTCGACGAACGAGGCGATCCTCGCGCTGTTCGAGAACTCGCCGTACATCGTCAACACCCTCGAGAAGGACCCCTCGACGCGCGAGGAGGAGGCCCTCATCGAGGTGTTCAAGAAGCAGCGCCCGGGTGAGCCGCCGACGCTCGACAACGCGCGGAACCTCCTGAAGGCGCTCTTCTTCGACCCCAAGCGCTATGACCTGACGAAGGTCGGCCGCTACAAGCTGAACCAGCGGCTCGGCGTCAACGTTCCCGAGGACACCCGCGTCCTCACGACCGAGGACATCGTCGCCCTCGTCCGCAAGCTCATCGCCCTTCCGGTCAACCTCGGCGTGCCCGAGGACTCGAAGGACTTCGCCGCCGAGGCCATCGGCCTCCCGCGCGCGCCGATCGCGGCCGAGCTCGACGAGTACGAGCACTTCGGCAACCGCCGTCTGCGCACCGTCGGCGAGCTCATCCAGGAGGCGTTCCGCGTCGGCCTGTACCGGATGGAGCGCGTCGTCCGCGAGCGGATGACGACGGAGGACGTCGACACGATCACGCCGCAGACGATCATCAACATCCGCCCGGTCGTGGCGGCGCTGAAGGAGTTCTTCGGATCCTCGCAGCTGTCGCAGTTCATGGACCAGACGAACTCGCTCGCAGGCCTCACGCACCGCCGCCGCCTGTCGGCGCTCGGCGCCGGCGGCCTGACCCGCGAGCGCGCCCCGATCGAGGTGCGCGACGTCCACCCGACGCACTACGGCCGCATGTGCCCGATCGAGACGCCGGAAGGCCCGAACATCGGCCTCATCGGCTACCTCGCGTCGTACGCGACGGTCAGCGAGTTCGGCTTCATCCAGACGCCGTACCGCCGCGTCGTCAGCGGCAAGGTCACCGACGAGATCGTCTACCTCGACGCCGTCGAGGAGTCGCGCTACACGATCGCGCAGGCGACCGCCCTGACCGACAAGAACGGCAAGCTGCTCGAGGACGCCGTCCTCTGCCGCTCCGCCGAGGGCGAGGCCGTCACGGCGGCGCCGAAGGCGGTCGAGTTCATGGACGTCGCCCCGGCGCAGATCGTGTCCGTGTCGACGGCGCTCATCCCGTTCCTCGAGCACGACGACGCGAACCGCGCCCTGATGGGCGCGAACATGCAGCGTCAGGCCGTGCCGCTGCTCGTGCGCCAGGCGCCGCTCGTCGGCACCGGCCTCGAGTACCGCGCCGCCGTCGACTCGGGCGACGTCGTCGTCTCGAAGAACGCCGGCAAGATCGCCGACGTCGACGCCGACAAGATCGTCGTCGAGGGCAAGAACGGCCGCGACGAGTACACGCTCACGAAGTTCATGCGCTCGAACCAGGGCACGCTCATCCACCACAAGCCGGTGGTGCGCCTGGGCGACGCGGTGGATGCGGGCCAGGTGCTCGCCGACGGCAGCTCGACCGACACGGGCGAGCTCGCGCTCGGCGCCAACCTGCTCGTCGCCTTCATGTCGTACGAGGGCTTCAACTTCGAGGACTCGATCGTCCTCTCGGAGCGGCTCGTCAAGGACGACATCCTCTCGTCGATCCACATTCACGAGTACGAGGTGGACGCGCGGTCGACGAAGCTCGGCGACGAGGAGATCACGCGCGACATCCCGAACCGGTCGGAGGAGTCGCTCGCGCAGCTCGACGAGCGCGGCGTCGTCCGCATCGGTGCCGAGGTCAACTCCGGCGACCTGCTCGTCGGCAAGGTCACGCCGAAGGGCGAGACCGAGCTGACCGCCGAGGAGAAGCTGATCCGCGCCATCTTCAAGGAGAAGGCACGCGAGGTCCGCGACACCTCGCTCAAGGTCCCGCACGGCGAGGGCGGCGTCGTCATCGACGTCAAGACGTTCTCGCGCGACAACGGCGACGACCTGAGCCCGGGCGTGAACGAGCTCGTCCGCGTCTACGTGGCGAAGAAGCGCAAGATCGCCGAGGGCGACAAGCTCGCCGGCCGCCACGGGAACAAGGGCGTCATCTCGAAGATCGTCCCCGAGGAGGACATGCCGTTCCTCCCCGACGGGCGGCCCGTCGACATCATCCTCAACCCGCTCGGCGTGCCGAGCCGCATGAACATCGGCCAGGTGCTGGAGACGCACCTCGGCTGGGCGGCAGCGCACGGCGTCTTCGCCGAGGACAAGAACGGCAACGAGATCGACTGGCATCACCGCCGCCAGATCATCGCCGCGCCGAACCCGCACCCGGTCGCCACGCCCGTCTTCGACGGCGCGACGCCGGCCGACGTCGACGAGGC
>DASXLN010000058.1:0-7005 GCA_036496165.1 Gaiellaceae bacterium
GCTCATCTGCGCCGGCGCGATCTGGGAGTACTGGGTCCGGCGGCGGGCGGAGTTCAACCCGCTGCTCCATCTCGTGCTTCCCGTCGGCGGGATCGTGCTGTTCTTCTTCCCGCTCTACTACCAGTACTACAAGTTCGTCCCGACGTATCCGATCAAGTACGCGAACTGGATCGCCATCGCCTGGGTCGGCATCGGCATCGTGCTGACGGTGTGGCTCTCGATGACGCGACCGGAGAAGCTTCGCGACATGGATCGCGTGTACGTCGAGGACGAGACCGAGACGCCGGAGGAACGTGCAGCAACATTCCCTGTCGCGTGACCAGGTGATCTGGTCGTTCGGGCCCGGCCTCCAGCCCGTGCTGGAGGTCGAGCCCGGCGACGTCGTCACGTTCGAGACGAACGACTGCTTCACCGGCCAGATCCGCAGCGAGGACGACCTCGTGACGGAGATCGACCTGTCGCGCATCAACTCGGCGACCGGGCCGGTGGCGGTGAAGGGCGCGGAGCCCGGCGACTCGCTCGTCGCCGAGATCCTCGACATCCGCCCGATCGAGTGGGGCGTCGCGACGCTGATCCCCGGGTTCGGCCAGCTGATCGACGACGTGCAGAAACCGCTGACGCGGCTGTTCGAGGTGAAGGACGGGACGATCCGGATGAACGACCGCGTGTCGTTCCCGGCGCGGCCGATGGTCGGCGTCGTCGGCGTCGCCACCGGCGGCGAGGAGCTGTCGAACGGGCTCGCGGGCGAGCACGGCGGCAACCTCGACGACCACCTGCACGGCAAGGGCGCGAAGATCTTCTTCCCGGTCCGCCAGCCGGGCGGGATGTTCGCGGTCGGTGACATGCACGCGTCGATGGGCGACGGCGAGATCTGCTTCACCGGCGTCGAGATCGCCGGCGAGGTCGACATCCGCTTCGGACTGCTGAAGGGGAAGCAGGCGCGGTGGCCGGTGACCGAGCTTGCCGACCGGTGGCTCCCCCACGCCACCGCCTACGACTTCGCGGACGCGCTCCAGCTCGTGTCCGAGGAGGCGGCCCGGCTCCTGGTGGACGAGCACGGCTTCTCGATGGAGGACGCGTTCATCTTCCTCTCGGTCGCGTGCGATGCCGGCGTGGCCCAGGCGTGCAAGCCGGCCGAGGGCTTCGGGACGATCGCCCGCTTCTCGATCCCGAAGATTTCCGCCTGTCCGGCGCCCTTCGTCAGTACCATTTAGGCATGGCCAGCGCCCCGACCCGGACGATGAACGCCGTCCACGAGGCCGGGACCTGTGCCGTCGCGGCCACGGCGGAGATCATCGGGGCGAAGTGGACGGCCCTCCTCGTGCACGACCTCTCCGAAGGGCCGCGCCGGTTCTCGGAGCTCGAGCACTCGTGCTCCGGCATCAGCCCGCGCACGCTCGCCGAGCGGCTCCGCGCCCTCGAGCAGGAAGGGATCGTCGAGCGGCGCAGCTACCCCGAGTCGCCGCCGCGCGTCGAGTACGAGCTGACGGGCAAGGGCGAGTCCCTCCTCCCGATCATCGACGCCATGCGCGGCTTCGGCCACACCTGGCTCCCCTGCCACCACCAGCACTAAGTCTTCGGCAGGTCCTTGTAGGCGGTGAACATCGCCGCCGCCGTGTTGATTCCCGCTTCGAAGTAGCGGACGAGGAACTTCTCGTTCGGCGAGTGGACGTTCGACTCCGGGAGGCCGAAGCCCGTCACCACGGTCGGGATGCCGGCGTCGGCCAGCGCCGGGACGATCGGCAGCGTCCCGCCCGAGCGGACGAGGAGCGGGCGCACGCCGAGCACCTGCTCGAACGCCTGCGCCCCGAGCTGGATCGCCGGTGCGTCCGGCCGCATCATCCCGGCGGGCACCCCCGCCCACTTGATGTCGAGCTCGGCGCCCTCGGGTGCTGCGTCGCGCATCATCTTCTCGGCCGCGCTTCCGATCGTCTCGACACTCTGACCCGGCGCCAACCGGACCGTGATCTCGCCCGCGGCGTGCACCGACAGCGTCGTGTTCCGTAGGCCGGGCTTGCCGCCGATGATCCCGTTCACGTCGGCGGACGGCTCCGCCATCGTCCGGACGTTGAACTGCTCCGCCGCGTTCGGGTCGAGCGGCCGCGCACCTTGCAGCGCGAGCTCGTCCGTCCCGTGCGGCAGCGCCTTCCAGTTCTCGAGCTCCTCCGCCGTCGGCGGGATGATTCCCTGACGCAGCGGCTCCGGCAGCAGGCCGCTCGGCTCGGCCGTCACGGCGGAGAGCGCGCGCATCAGCACGTGGATCGCGTTCAGGGCAGCGCCGCCGTACATTCCCGAGTGCAGGTCGCGCTCGCCCGTCGTCACCTTCAGGTCGAAGGCGATGAGCCCGCGTGTCGACAGGCTGAACATTGGCTTGTCGACGCGAAGCATCCCGCCGTCGAAGATGATTCCCGCGTCGGCGCCGACGGTGTCGCTCCGGATCCAGTCGACGATCGTCGTGCCGCCGATCTCCTCCTCGCCGTCGCAGGCGAAACGGATGTTGACCGGCAGCGCGTTCGACTCGACGAGCTTCTGCGCGGCCTTGAGCATGATGTACAGCTGGCCCTTGTCGTCGGTGATGCCGCGCGCGTACGCCCACTCGTCGCGGATGGTCAGCTCGAACGGGTCGCTCTCCCAGAGGTCGAGCGGCGCCGCCGGCTGCACGTCGAAATGGTTGTAGACGAGCACCGTCGGCGCGTTCTCCGGCTCGTGCGACGCCGGGATCTCGCCGAGCGCGAGCTCCTTCTCTCCGTACGGCGTCAGCTGCGCCGTGCCGCCGCACTTGGAGCGGATGAACTCGCACACCCACTCGCCGGCGGTCTTCACGTCCTCGCGGTGCGCAACCTCCGCGCTCACGCTCGGGATGCGGATGAACTCAGCGAGCTCGCTGCGCCAGACGTCGTCCACGTGGCGAGACTCTATGCAAGTAGTGCGCGCCGCCGCCGAGGGAAGCGGCCTCGTCGTCAGGGTTGAGCAGGCGGCACGTCTGCAGCGAGAGACATCCGCAGCCGATGCACGTCGTCAGCCGGTCGCGCACCGCTTCCAGCGTCGCGATGCGCGCGTCCAGCTCCTTCCGCCACGTGCTCGAGAGCCGCTCCCAGTCGCGCTTCGTCGGGGGCTTCCCGTCCGGCAGCTCGGCGAGGGCCTCGCGGATCCGCTCGAGTGGGATGCCTGCCGCCTTGCCCGCCTGCACGAGAGCGACCCGCCGAAGCGTCACCGACGGATAGCGGCGCTGGTTCCCGTCCGTGCGCCGCGCCGCAATGAGGCCCTGCCGCTCGTAGAAGCGCAGCGCCGACTGCGAGACGCCGCTCCGCTCCGAGACCTCGCCGATGCTCAATTCACGCGCCACTTGACTTGAACATTAGTTGAGGTTCTACCCTCGGTGCATGGCGATCGCGACGACGCTCGGTTACGACGACCTGCCGGACCTCCTGACCCGGCTCACCGGCGACGAGAAGCACGACTGGAGCTCGCTCTCCACGCTCGACGTCCTCTGGGTGCTGCACGACCGCGTGCTCGGCCCCGACGACCGCTTCCTGCTCTCGAAGGGGCACGGCCCCGCCGCGTTCTACGCGGTGCTCGCGGCCAAGGGGCTCATCCCCGTCGACGCGCTCGACGGCTTCGGCTCCTTCGGCTCGATGCTCGGCTACCACCCCGATCGCACGCTCGTGCCCGCCGCCGGGATCGGGAGCGGCTCGCTCGGGCACGGGCTTCCCATCGCGGCGGGCGCCGCGCTGACGGGACGGCGCGTCTACTGCCTCGTCGGCGACGCCGAGCTCGACGAGGGATCGAACTGGGAGGCCGTGCAGTACGCAGGCCGCATCGGTCTCGGCACCCTGAACGTCGTCGTCGTCGACAACAGCTCCTCGACGTACCACTGGCCCGGCGGCGTCGACGCACGCTTCACGCTCGAGGGCTGGAGCGCCGCGCGCTGCGACGGCCGCGACCACGACGCGATCGAGCGCGCGTTCGCAGCGGCGACGGACGACCGCCCACACGTCGTCGTCGCCGAGGTGGAGAAGAAGCAATGAGCATGCGCAGCCGCTTCTATGCGCTCGCCGCGCAGGCACTCGAGGACGACGAGCGCGTCGCGGTCGTCTCGGCCGAGATCGGCGTCGGCGAGATCCCCCGCCACGCGCGCCACTTCAACGTCGGCATCCGCGAGCAGCTGATGATCGGCGTCGCCGCCGGGCTCGCGCTCGAGGGAATGCGCCCAATCGCGCACTCGTACACGCCGTTCGTCGTCGAGCGCCCGTACGAGCAGGTGAAGCTCGACCTCGGCCACCAGGATCTCGGCGCGATCCTCGTCAGCACCGGGGCGTCGTACGACGCCGCCCGCTCCGGCCGAACGCACCAGGCGCCCGAGGACGTCGCCGTCATGGCTGCGCTCCCCGGCTGGACGATCCACGTCCCCGGCCATCCGGACGAGCTCGAACGCCTCTTCCGGCGCGCACTCCCCACGGACGAGCGGGTCTACCTCCGCATGTCGGAGGAGGAGAACGCCGCACGGGTCGACGGCGACGGCATCGTCGTCCTCCGCCGTGGCAGCGAGGCGACGGCGCTCGTCCTCGCCGTCGGCCCGACGCTCAGCGAGACCTTGAAGGCGACGGTCGACCTCGACGTCACCGTCGCGTACACGGCGACGCCGCGGCCGTTCGACGCCGAGGGCCTCCGCGCCGCCTGCGGCTATGCGCGCGATGTCGTGCTCATCGAGCCGTACCTCGCCGGCACCTCGGCCGCCGAGGTCGCCGCAGCGCTCGTCGACCGCCCGCACCGCCTGTTCTCGATCGGTGTCCCGCTCGCCGAGTTCCGGCACTACGGAACGCCGGCCGAGCACCGCGCCGCCCACGGGCTCGACGCTGCCGGCATCCGCGCCTCGATCGACCGCTTCATGCGCTGAGCGCGCCGAGAACTAGGCGACGTCGCGGAGGCTGAGCGAGTCCGACAGCGCCCGCAGCTTCTTCAGGCTCTGGTTCTCGATCTGCCGGATGCGCTCGCGCGTGACGTTGAACGTCCGCCCCACCTCGTCGAGCGTGCGGGGATGCTCGCCGTCGAGCCCGTACCGGAGCTCGAGGACGCGGCGCTCGCGATGCGAGAGCGTGCTCAGGATCTTGCGCAGCAGCTCCTTCCGCATCGACTCGTCGGCGACTTCGTCCGGGAGCGGGATGTTCTCGTCGGTGAGGAAGTGCCCGAACTCCGATTCCTCCTCGTCGCCGACCGGCTTCTCGAGCGAGACCGGGGTCTGCGAGCTGCGCATGATCTGCTCGACCTCGTCCAGTGGCAGGTCGAGATCCATCGCGATCTCGTACGGCGTCGGCTCGCGACAGAGCTCGGCGCGCAGCTTGCGCTCGGTGCGGACGATCTTGTTCAGCTTCTCGACGACGTGCACCGGCATCCGGATCGTGCGCGCCTTGTCGGCGAGCGCACGGGCGACCGCCTGACGGATCCACCACGTCGCGTACGTCGAGAACTTGAAGCCCTTGCGGTAGTCGAACTTCTCCGCCGCGCGCACCAGGCCGATCGTCCCCTCCTGGATGAGGTCGAGGAACGGCAGGCCCTGGTTGCGGTAGCGCTTCGCGATCGAGACGACGAGGCGGAGATTCGCCTCGATCATCTCCTGCTTCGCGACGTGGTCGCCGCGCTCGATGCGCTTCGCGAGCTCGACCTCCTGCGCCGCGGTGAGGAGGTCGACCTTGCCGATGTCCTTGAGGAAGAGCTGCAGCGAGTCGGTCGAGATCTCGCGCGCCTCCGCCTTGACGGCCTCCTCCACCTCGGGCTCCTCGGGCTCGCCCGCGACGACGTCGATCTGCATCAGCTCGAGCGCGCGGTAGAAATCGTCCAGCTGCGCCGCGTCGAGGTCGAGCTCGTCGAGTGCGAGCGCGATCTCCTCCTGGCTCAGCGACCCGCCGGCGGCCTGCGCAGCCTCGAGCAGGTGCCGGCCCTCGTCCGTCTCGAGAACGTCCGCGACGTCCCGGACTTCCCGCGCTTCCCGTGTGCTCATAGGGCTCCCCTGCTCGGCGATGCCGCACTATGCCTGGTGGGTCGGACGTGGCGCCATGGGCCGATCGGCTCATATTTTCCTTACTTGGTCCCATCCTTCCCGAGGGCGCTGAGGATCTGGCGGGCGGCTTTCCCGTAGATCGATCCCTCGGCGGCGGCCAGGCGGAGCTGCACCTTTCCCTTCGCCACCTGGCGCGTCCACAGGAGCAGCTCGCCGAGGTGGAAGCGAACGACGGCGGCGCGCGGGAAGACGCCGGTCAGCGGGCCGAGCTTCGGGAAGGGTGCGAGCGGGTGCGCCGGTGAGAAGCTTGCGACGGCTGCAGCCGTCAGGACGGCCGGGTCGTGCGGCGCGCGCGCAGCCGCGAGGTCGAAGAAGCGCTTCGCCGAGAGCGGCCGCTCCCGGTTCCAGCGGAGGATCCCCTTCAGCAGCAAGACGCGCGCCTTCGGATCGACCGTGGTCGCGTCGACGACGATCGGCGGCAGCCCCGGAGCGACATCCGGGTGGAGGAAGTCGAGTGCCGTGATCGCGTACGGCGTGTCCGGCTGGACCTTCGCCGCACGCTGCCAGCTCGCGGCCGCGTCGGAGTCGCGGCCCGCCCAGAAGTACGCGAGCCCGAGGTGGAGCTCGGCGACGCCGCTCCTGGGGTTCGCCGCGACGAGGCGCTTCAGGTCGTCGAGGGTGCCGTGCGGCCAACTCGCGAACGCCGCCCCGATCTCGTCCTCGAGCGAGTGCGTGCGGGAGAAGAGCGCCTCGGCCTCGCCGCGCTTCCCCGCCCGGTAGAGCTGGAGCGCCCGGGACGCCGGGAGGTAGAGGGGCGGCGCGCCCTTCCGGGCTGTCGTGCCGGTGCTCTCGCCACGGGTCTGGAGGAGCGTGACGCCGACGACGGCAGCCGCGGCCGCAAGCGCCGCGACGGCGACGATCGCCACGACCCTCGTGCGCGCGCTCATCCGGCGGCAGCCTAGCCAGCTCAGTGTCGCTATCCTTTTGAAAGTCATGGCGAACTATCG
>DASXLN010000059.1:0-9226 GCA_036496165.1 Gaiellaceae bacterium
CACGGCGTGCGGTACGAGCGGCGTTCGATCGCCTCGATGGCCGCGAGGTCGCCGATCCCGAGGCGACGGAGCTCGAGCGTCGTTATCCCGCCACTTCTTTCGCGTCAGGAACGCGCAAGTACAGCGGCTCGATCTCGTCGACGGGACCGAGCTCGCCTGCGAGGGCAGCATGGAAGCGTGCGCGCGGGACGTGACGGTCGTCGCCGTCCGGCGGAACGAGCCCACCACGCGACTCGATCTCGGCCCGGTAGCGGCGCGCGCCGTCGCCGACGTACAGGGCCCCCTCTTCGACCCGAAGATCGGCCGGCGCCAGCACGGCCGGCTCGCCGCCGAGCAGGGTGAACACCTCACGCCTGCGCGCGTCGATCACCGGGGTTGCTCCCGGCGCGCCCGCCGCGAGCGCGTCGAGTGTCGACACGCCGGCGCCGCGGAGATCGAGTGCGAGCGCGAGCCCGCGCGCCGCAGCCAGCCCGATGCGGACCCCGGTGAAGCTCCCCGGGCCGACGCCGACGGCAAGCGCGTCGATGTCGCGCGGGTGCTTGCCGCCCTGCCGGAGCAGCGCATCGACGTCCTCGAGCAGGGTCTGCGCGCGCGAGGTGCGCTCCCCGAGAAGCTCGCCGTCGTCGACGAGCGCGCTCGTCGCAACCTCCGTCGCCGTGTCGAACGCCAGTGTCAGCACTCGTCGATCGATACCACCCTCCGCGCATCCCCAGCATGCCGCATTCGCACTCGGTATCGCGGAGCGGGCAGCACTCCTGACCCCGCCTCCGGCCACTCGACGAAGGCGATGGCGTCGTCGAAGTACGGCTCGAGATCGCCCCACTCGGCATTCGACACGCCCGCGAACCGGTAGAGGTCGAGGTGCGAGACCTCGCCTGCGGCGCCGTGGTACCGGTGGCCGATCGTGTACGTCGGGCTCGTCACGCGCTCGCGAACCCCGAGCGCCGAGCACGCACCGCGGACGAATGTCGTCTTTCCGGCGCCGATCTCGCCCGCCACCGTGACGACGTCGCCGACGCGCAGCTCGGCGGCGAGCGAGGCGGCAAGCGCCTCCGTCTCCTGCGGGGAAGTGGTCACGGTCTCGGTCACGCGCGAAAGCGTAGAGTCCGGCACGTGCCCGCGTACGTCATCGTCGAGACGGACGTCCACGACCCGGAGCAGTACGAGCGGTACAAAGCCGCGTCGCCCGGCGCCGTCGCCGCCGGCGGTGGCCGCTTCGTCGCGCGCGGCGGCGAGCTCGCCATCCTCGAGGGCGACTGGCACCCGAGCCGCATCGTCATCCTCGAGTTCCCCGACCTCGAGAGCGCGAAGGAGTGGTACGCCTCCGAGGGCTACCAAGAGGCGAAGAAGCTCCGGGACGGGGCCGCGAACCTCCGCATGGTCGCGGTCGAAGGCCTCTAGAAGAGACCGAGCTGCTCGGGCGGCGGCGCCGCGACGAGCGCGAGCTCCGGCTCCGGGAGCGGCTCGAGCGCGCGTCCGAGGAGCTCGGGCAGTCGCGCGAAATCGGACTCGAGCACCTTCAGCATCGCCGGCGTGTACAGCGCCGCCGCCGGGTGGTAGAGCGGATAGAGGACGACGGAGCGGCCTCCGAGCGTCGTCTCCTGCTCCTGCCCGTGGACGCGCGTGATGCCGAGTGGCCGCCCGGAGAGGAGCTTCGTCGCGAAGTTCCCGAGCGTCGCCACAATGGTCGGCTCGATCAGCTCGATCTGCCGGAAGAGATGGCTCTCGCAGGCCTCGATCTCGTCCTGCTGCGGGTCGCGGTTCCCCGGCGGGCGGCATTTCAAGACGTTCGCCACGAAGACGTCCTGGCGCGACATCCCGATGCCGGCCAGCAGCTTGTCGAGCAGCTTCCCCGCCTGGCCGACGAAGGGCAGCCCCTGCTTGTCCTCGTGAAATCCCGGCGCCTCGCCGACGAACATCAGCTCGGCCCGCGGATTGCCGGCGCCGAACACGACCTGCGTCCGGCCCTGCGCGAGGCGGCAGCGCGTGCAGCCCGCAACGGACTCGGCGAAGGCCTGGAGGTCGTCGACGTGCTCGACTGGGACCGCGCTCACGGCCGGTGAGTCTACGACCCCACCCGGACGCCGACGACGCGCGCCCGCCAGGCGCCCCGCGGCGCCTCGACGACGACCTCGTCGCCTTTCGAGTGGCCGAGCAGCGCGCGCCCCACCGGGGACTCCGGCGACACGCCCCCGACGCTCGAGATCGTGACCGTCATCGCCTCGCCGTCGTCGCGCTCGAGGTCGACGGTGCTGCCGATCGTGACGACGCCGCCGGCCGCGACCTGCGACTCGTCGAGCTCCTGCGCGTCGAGCAGCCGGGCGCGCAACGTGCGAATGCGCGCCTCGAGCAGCCCCTGCTCGTTCTTCGCAGCGTGGTACTCGAAGTTCTCGGAGAGGTCGCCGTGCTCGCGCGCCGTCGCGATCGCCTCGATCACCGCTTGTCGCTTCGGGCCCTCGAGATCCGCGAGCTCGGCCTCGAGGTGCTCGCGCTCGGCGCGGGTCAGCTGCTCGGCCAAGCGATCAGTGACCGCAGCCGCACGAGCCGCCGCAGCACCCGCCGCCGCCGCCGAACGACGGCTGCTTCATCGCGCCGTGGACGGCGAAGGTGGAGAACTGCTTGGAGACGGTCGTCGCGGCGCAGTCGGGACAGCTCACCTGCTCGTCGCCGCGGACGAGCTCCTCGAAATGCGATTCGCACTCCATGCAGACGTACTCGTAGATCGGCACGACCCTCAGGGTACACTTGCGGGTGCCCGGCATCCACTACGGAGCTGGAGCGGCGAAGTGCCCAACCGAATCCACGTCATCGGCTCAGGCCGCGTCGGCGCGGCCGTCACCAACCGCCTGCGCGAGCGCGGGCTCGATCTCGACTCCCCGGAGCCGGAGCTCGTGCTCCTGTGCGTTCCGGATTCCGCGATCGCGGAGGTGGCGGCCTCGGTGCCCGTCGGGCCGTGGGTGGCACACGTCAGCGGCGCGACGCCGCTCGCTGTGCTCGATCCGCACGAGCGGCGGTTCGGGATGCACCCGCTGCAGACGTTCACGCGTGCGCGCGGGCCGGAGCAGCTCGACGGCGCGTGGGCCGCGGTGACCGCAGAGTCCCCGGAGGCCGCCGCGACCGGCACCTGGCTCGCGGAGACCCTCGGGCTGCGGCCGTTCCCGCTCGACGACGCTGCGCGCACGCTCTACCACGCGGGCGCCGTCTTCGCGTCCAACTACGTGGTGACGCTGCACCGGGCCGCGTCGCTCCTCTTCGAGGGCGCGGGCGCGCCGCCGGAAGCGCTCGAGCCGCTCATGCGGCGCACGATCGAGAACGGCTTCGAGCTGACCGGCCCGATCGCACGCGGCGACTGGGCGACAGTCGAGGCGCACCGCGGCGCGATCCACGCGGAGCGCCCAGAGATCGAGGCCCTGTACGAGACGCTCGCGGGCGCGACGCTCGCGCTCGCGACGTGAAGGTCGTGCGCACCATCGCCGAGCTGGAGGCCGGCGGCGACGTCGGCCTCGTGCCGACCATGGGCGCGCTGCACGCGGGGCACGTCGCGCTCTTCGAGGCGGCGCGCGCCGAGAACGACGTCGTCGTCGCGTCGCTCTTCGTCAACCCGGCCCAGTTCGACGAGCAGGCGGATCTCGCGCGCTACCCCCGCGACGACGCGCGAGATCGCGAAGTCGCCGAGCGCGCAGGCGTCGACGTCCTCTTCATGCCCGCTGCCGAGGAGATGTACCCGCCCGGGTTCGACACCTGGGTCGTGCCGGGCACGACGGGCGCCGAGGGCGACGCGCGGCCGGGCCACTTCCGCGGAGTCGCGACGGTCTGCCTGAAGCTGTTCACGATCGTGCAGCCGGCGCGCGCGTACTTCGGCCAGAAGGACGCGCAGCAGGTCGCGGTCGTGCGGCGCATGGTGCGCGACCTGAACCTCGGCGTCGACATCCGCGTCGTGCCGACCGTTCGCGACGCAGACGGGCTCGCGCTGTCGTCGCGCAACGTCCTCCTCTCCCCCGCCGAGCGCGAACGCGCGCTCGGCCTGCCGCGCGCGCTCGAGCGCGCCGCCGGCGCCGCCGACCCGGTCGCCGCCGTGCGCGCAGCGCTGAACGGCCTCGATCCCGACTACGTCGAGCTGCTCGACGTCGACGGCGCAACCGTGCTCGCGGCCGCCGTCCGCGTCGGCTCGACGCGACTCATCGACAACGTCGTCGTGAAAGGAGCGCTCACGTGAGCGACAAGCCGAAGCCCCAGCGCTATGCATCCTGGACAGCGGGAAAGCTGCCGCTGCCCGAGCTCCGCGAGATGAAGCGCCGCGGAGAGAAGGTCGTCATGGTCACCGCATACGACGCGCCGAGCGGCAGGCTCGCCGACGCGGCCGGCGTCGACCTGATCCTCGTCGGCGACTCGTCCGGCATGGTCGTCCACGGGCGCGAGTCGACAGTCGCCGTCTCGCTCGACGAGATCGTCTTCATGACGCAATGGGTGACGCGCGGCGCGAAGCGGCCGCTCGTCGTCGCCGACATGCCGTTCGGCTCGTACGAAGTCTCGGACGAGCAAGCGGTGCAGAACGCCGTCCGGCTGGTGAAGGAGGGCGGCGCAGACGCGGTCAAGGTCGAGCGCGGCGGGACGTCGGTGTCGCGCGCGCACGCGATCTCCGCTGCTGGGGTCCCCGTCATGGGCCACGTCGGGCTGACACCGCAGACCGCAACCGTGCTCGGCGGCTTCAAGGCGCAGGGGCGAACGGCCGAGCGGGCGCGCGAGCTCGTCGACGAGGCGCGCGCGCTCGAGGCGGCCGGCTGCTTCGCCGTCGTCCTCGAAGCGGTGCCGGCACAGGTGGCCCGCGTCGTGACGCAAGCGCTGTCGGTCCCGACGATCGGGATCGGCGCAGGCGCCGACTGCGACGGGCAGGTGCTCGTGTGGCACGACATGCTCGGCTACTACGAGGGCCAGGCACCGAGGTTCGTGAAGCGGTACGCCGACCTCGGCGAGATCGTCACCGAGGCGCTCGGCCGCTACGCCGAGGAGGTGCGCAGCGGCGCGTTCCCGGAGCCGCAGCACACATATGCGATGCCCGACGAGGAGCTCGCCGCGTTCGAGGCGGTCACACCGTCGAAGCCGCGACGATGAGCGCCGGGACGACGGCGGCGAGCGCCACAGCGGAGAGCGCGCGGCCGAGCGTCCACCCGTGGACGGACCGAACGCCGACGACGAGGAGCCACAGGCTCCACGCGAGGGCGCCGTACGCGATCGCGCCGAAGATCGTGTCGCCGCGGCCGTAGTCGTTGCCGCCCGTGCGGAAGAGATCGACGCCGTACACGGCGATCCGCACCGGCCACAGCGTGAACAGCGAAAGGGCGAGCGGCGCAGACGCGAGCGCGAGCACATGGCGTGAGCGGCGCCACGAGCCGGCGCCGCCGAGCCGGCGGGACGCGCCGAAGAGGAGCGCGCCGCCGAGCCAGTAGACGGCGAGCGCGTACGCGACCCCCCCGACGAAGGCCCACACGGGGACAAGCGCGGTCGACATCGACGCGTCGTTCAGCAACTGCCGCGCGACCGGCGTGTCGAGGACGCCGGCGATTCCCGCGAGTCCGGCGATCGCCGTGATCGGCTCCTGGCGCTCCTCCACCGACTCCCGCGACTCGTCGCGCAACCCGACGAACACAGCCCTGGGTGCGACGAGCACGGCCGGGGCGCGCAGCCACCAGGAGCGCTCGAGCGCGGGGGTCGCGGCGTCGGTGCTCACCGCGGCCAGGGTAGCCTCACGCTCGTGGAGCCCGCCGACCCCGAGCTCACCGCGCAGGTCGCTGCCGCCGCGCCGTTCACCACGTTCCTCGGCATCGAGATGGTGTCCGCGTCGCCGCATGAGGTGCGCGCACGTCTCGGCTGGAGCGAGGAGCGCTGCACCGCCGGCGGCGTCATGCACGGCGGCGCGCTCATGGGCCTCGCCGACAACGTCGGCGGCTTCTGTGCGTTCCTCAACCTGCCGGACGGCTCCGCCGGAACGGCGACGATCGAGTCGAAGACGAACTTCTTCGGGCCGGTGCGCTCCGGGTACGTGCACGCGGTGTCGCGGCCGCTGCACACCGGGCGCCGCACGATCGTCGTCGACACCGAGCTGTACGACGACGCCGGCAAGCTCGTCGCGCGCGTCACGCAGACACAGGCCGTTCTCTAGGAGGAAATACCGATGGGCGCCGAGGCGCCCGGTCGGAAGCTTGTCCTATGCGCGCCCTCGCGTGCATCCTCGTGCTCGCCGTCGCCGCCGGCTGCGGCGGAGCGACGCACACCAACTCGCGCCCCGACTTCCAGCGCGTGCTCAACGCACTCGTGACCGGCCCCGTCCGGATCGCCCCGGGTGCGACCGCGTTCGTCTCGGGTCCGCGGGTCACCTGGGCGGGCGCAGCCGGCTGGGCAGACGTGACGAAGCAAGTGCGCATGACACCCGACGCGCGAATGCGCCTCGAGAGCGTCAGCAAACTCTGGACCGCGACCGTGGTCGCGAAGCTCGCCGAGGAACGGAAGCTCCGGCTCGACGACACCGTGGAGCATTGGCTGCCCGGCCTCTTCCCCGACGGCAAACGGATCACGATCAGGGAGCTGCTCGATCACACGAGCGGGATGATCGACAACAACGACCTCGGGGCCCGGCCCGCCTACTGGCTCAATCGGATTCAGGATCCCGAGCTGCGTGCCGAGTCGCTGAATGCGGCGGCTTCGCTCGCAAAAGACCCGACGACGATCTTCCCGCGGATGCTCGAGATCCGCATCGCGGCCGCCCTTCCGCTGCTTTACGAGCCCGGTACGACGTGGCACTACTCGAACATCGCGTACATGACGGCGGGTCTCATCGCCGAGAAGGCGGGCCACGCTCCGCTCGCCGACCTGTACGAGCGCATCATCATCAAGCCGCTGGGGCTCGGGAGCGCAGGCTACTACCCATCCGGTCCGATCGGCGGCCCGCACCCGAACGGGTACAGCATCCAGGACAACGGATACGCACTGCCGGCCACGAACTACCTCGACGGCACGCTCCAAGCCGAAGGGGGAATCGTCACCAACGCCCACGACGAGGCCCGCTTCCTCGTCGGGCTCGTGACAGGAAAACTCGTGCATCTCACGACGCTCTCGCAGATCGTCACCGGAAGCGGCCCGAGCCCCGGGTACGGGCTCGGAACGGTCATCGAGACGACCTGTGCGGGCAGGACGTACGACCACAACGGCGGAGGAGCGTCGTGGACGGCGAGCGTCGCGGTCACGGCCGACGGTCAGCGCGTCGCCGTCCTCCTCCTCAACGGGCAGCGGCGGCACAACCAGGTCTCGACGCCGTACTACCGCGCGATCCTGAAGCTGTTCTGCGCCGCCTGATCAGGCCGCGACAGCGCGGGCGGGAAGCACCGCGCGCAGGAACTGTCCGGTGAAGCTCTCCTCCACCTCGGCGACCTCCTCGGGCGTGCCGACGGCGACGATCTCGCCGCCCGCCTCTCCGCCCTCCGGGCCGAGGTCGACGATCCAGTCGGCCTGCTTGATCACGTCGAGGTTGTGCTCGATGACGATCATCGTGTTCCCGGCGTCGACGAGGCGCTGCAGCGTCTCGAGCAGCTTCTCGATGTCGGCGAAGTGGAGACCCGTCGTCGGCTCGTCGAGGATGTACAGCGTCTTCCCGGTCGCGACCTTCGACAGCTCGGCCGCGAGCTTGACGCGCTGCGCCTCGCCGCCGGACAGCGTCGTCGCCGGCTGGCCGAGCTTGATGTAGTCGAGGCCGACGTCGTGCAGCGTCTGCAGCCGGCGCTGGATCTTCGGGATCTTCGAGAAGAACTCCAGCGCCTCCTCGACCGACATGTCGAGGACGTCGGCGATCGACTTGTTCTTGAAGCGGACCTCGAGCGTCTCCCGGTTGTACCGCGCGCCCTTGCACGTCTCGCACGGGACGTAGACGTCCGGCAGGAAGTGCATCTCGATCTTGATCTGCCCGTCGCCCTTGCACGTCTCGCAGCGACCGCCGCGGACGTTGAACGAGAACCGCCCCGGCTTGTACCCGCGCACCTTCGCCTCCGGCGTGAGCGAGTACAGCTCGCGGATGTGCGTGAAGAGGTCCGTGTACGTCGCCGGATTCGACCTTGGCGTGCGCCCGATCGGCTTCTGGTCGATCTCGATCACCTTGTCGAACGCCTCGATACCCTCGACCCCGGCGTGCGAACCGGGCTTGACCCGCGCCCTGTTCAAGCGGTTCGCGAGCGCCTTGTAGACGATCTCGTTCACGAGCGTCGACTTGCCGGAGCCGGACACTCCGGTGACGCAGACGAACTTCCCGATCGGGAACTCCACGTCGATGTTCTTGAGGTTGTGCTGGGACGCACACTTGACGAGGAAGCTGCCCCGGTCGTCGTCGCGACGCTCCGGGATGGCGATCGAACGCGTGTGCGAGAGGAACTGCCCGGTGACGGATCTGCGGTTCCGCGCGACCTTCCCGGCGGGCCCCTCGGCGACGACCTCGCCGCCGTGCAACCCTGCGCCTGGGCCCATGTCCACGAGCCAGTCGGCGCGCCTCATCATCTCCTCGTCGTGCTCGACGACGACGACGGTGTTGCCGATGTCGCGCAGCCGCTCGAGCGTCGCGATCAGCCGCGCGTTGTCGCGCTGGTGAAGGCCGATCGACGGCTCGTCGAGGATGTACAGCACGCCGACGAGCTGCGACCCGATCTGCGTCGCGAGCCGAAGCCGCTGCGCCTCGCCGCCGGAGAGCGTTGCCGCCGCGCGGTCGAGCGTCAGGTAGCCCACGCCGACGTCGTCGAGGAACGTGAGCCGCTCACGAATCTCCTTCACGATCCGGTGGCCGATCAGCTGCTCCGTCTCCGTCAGGCCGAGCTCGTCGAGGAACCCGAGCGCCGCCGACACGGACATCTTCGTGAACTCGTGGATCGAGCGGGCGCCGACCGTGACCGCGAGCACCTCCGGCTTCAGGCGCGCGCCCTTGCACACCGGGCACGGACGCAGCGACATGTATTCTTCGATCCGCTCGCGCTGCTGCGACGAGTCGGTCTCGCGGTAGCGGCGCTGGAGCGACGAGACGATGCCCTCGAAATCGACCATGTACGACCGCCGGCGGCCCATGCGGTTTCTGTACTGGACGTACACCTTTTCGCCCTCGGTGCCGTAGAGGAAGAGATCCTGGTCCTCGATCGTCAGGTCCTGCCACGGGACCGACGTGTCGATCTCGTAGCGGTCGGCGACGGCGTGGATG
>DASXLN010000060.1:0-2254 GCA_036496165.1 Gaiellaceae bacterium
GCAGATGGGTCTCGACCGTGTAATAGCTCCCGCCCGCCGCGACGTAGCTTGCGTCGACGCCGAGGCGCGCGAGTAGCGCGTCGGTCGCGTCGCCAGTCATGCGCAGATATGCCGATTCCGTCGTGTGGCCGTTGTAGTCGATCCACGCCGGTGAGATCTGAATCTCGTGCACGAGCAGCCCGTCGCCGTCCGCGGCCGGCCGGCCGGCGAGCAAAGCCTGCTCGTACTCGCGCAACACGGCGCCGGCGCCGACGTCGTGCGCCCGGAGCGCCTGCAGCACGCTGACGAGGCAGTCGTCGCGCTGCCGTTCCAGCTCGCGGATCGAACGGCCGCCGGCCTGGGCGTCCGACTGCTGCTCGAGCTTCGCGATCAGCTCCTCGGTCAACTCGGGGACGTCGGTCAGCTTCGTCCACGGCCACTCGAGCGCGGGCCCGAACTGGGCCATGAAGTGACGCACGCCGTCCTCGCCGCCGGCGATCCGGTACAGCAGGAAGGTGCCCATGATCGACCAGCGCAGGCCCGGTCCGAAGCGGATTGCGTCGTCGATCTCCTCGACCGTGGCGACGCCGTCGTTGACGAGCCAGAGCGCCTCGCGCCAGAGCGCCTCGAGGAGCCGGTCGGCGATGAAGCCGTCGATCTCGTGCTCGAGTCGCAGCGGCCGCATCCCGACCGCGCGGTAGAGCTCGGCGGCGCGATCGAGCGTCTCGGGAGCGGTCGCCTCGCCGCCGCACAGCTCGACGAGGGGGAGCAGGTAGACCGGGTTGAACGGGTGCCCGACGGTGAATCGCTCCGGCGCGACCATGTCCCGCTGGAGCACAGTCGGGCGCAACCCGGACGTCGACGAGGCGATCACGACGTCGGGGCGAGCGGCTCGGCTCGCCGCCGCGAGCAGGCCTTGCTTGAGCTCGATCCGCTCCGGGGCGCTCTCCTGGACGAAGTCGGCGCGCGCGGCCGCCTCCTCGACGCCGGCGACAAAGATGAGCCGCCCTTCCGCCGGCAGCGGCGCGAGTGTCAGTGCGGCGAGGGCGCGGCGCGCGTTGTCGAGCAGCGCTTCGATCTTCCGCGGAGCCTCGGGATCGGGATCGTGGACGACGACGTCGTACCCGTTGAGCAGGAAGCGCGCCGCCCAGCCCCCGCCGATGACGCCCCCGCCGAGCAGCCCGACGGTGCGGATGGTCACGCCGGCACTCGCAGCTGCAGCTTTTCGCGCACCTCGGCCGGTCCGAGCACGCGCACGTTCATCGACTCGAGGATCCGTACCGCGCGCTCGACGAGCTCGCCGTTCGAGGCGAGGTGGCCGCGCGAGACGTAGATGTTGTCCTCGAGGCCGACGCGCACGTTGCCGCCGACGAGCGCCGCCATCGCGACGAACGGCAGCTGCATCCGCCCGATCGAGAAGGCCGAGAAGATCGCGCCTGGAGGAACCTGGTTCACCATTGCGAGCAGCGTCGCCGGATCGTCCGGCGCGCCGTATGGAATCCCGGTGCAGAGCTGGATCATCACCGGATCTTCGATCAGGCCTTCGGCGATCAGCTCCTTGACGAGCACGAGGTGCCCCGTGTCGAACACCTCCAGCTCCGGCCGTACGCCGAGCTCCTGGACGCGCCGCGCCATCGCGCGCAGGATCCCGGGAGTGTTGACGAGCAGATAGTCGCCGCCCGCGGCGAAGTTCATCGACCCGAAGTCGAGCGTGCAGATCTCCGGACGAAGCTCAGCGACGTGCTCGAGCCGCTCGGTCGCGCCGGCGAGATCGGTGCCGGCCTCGTCGAACGGAAGCGGCGACTCCTCGCCGCCGAGGACGAGGTCGCCGCCCATGCCGGCCGTCAAGTTGACGACGACGTCGACGTCGGCTGCGCGGATCCGCTCCACGACGTCGGCGTAGAGGGCGGGGTCGCGTGAGCCCATGCCGGTGTCCGGGTCACGGACGTGGATATGCGCGATCGCGGCGCCCGCGGCGGCTGCCTCGATCGCCGCGTCGGCGATCTGCACGGGTGTCACCGGGACGAGGTCGCTCCTGCCGGTCGTGTCGCCGACGCCGGTGACCGCGCAGGTGACGAATACCTCCCAGTTCATGCAGCGTACGCTCCCACACACTCGTGTCCGAGCGCCCGAACATCCTCGTGGTGATCGCCGACCAGCTCGCCGCCCGCGCGCTGCCGGGCTACGGCAACCACGTCGCGCGGGCCCCGAATCTCGCGCGCCTGGCAGACGAAGGTGTCGTCTTCGAGCGCGCACTGTGCGCATCGCCGCTCTG
>DASXLN010000061.1:0-5673 GCA_036496165.1 Gaiellaceae bacterium
CTCGCCGCGCTCGAACGGGCCGTCACAGACGGCGCCGATCCCGTTCATCGCCGCGGTCGGGGCCGCGTATCGCGCGTCGGGCCGCACGATGCCGATCATGGATCAGATGTCGGTCCACCCGTACCCGAACCCGAGTCACCCAACGGACGGGCCGGGAGTCGGCTATGCGAACCCGAGCTTCTTCGGCGTGCCGAACCTCGACCGCGTGAAGCAAGCCCTCTACGACGCGTTCCATGGAACCGCGCAGCCGACGACACTCAACGGCCTGACGTTCCGCATCGACGAGCTCGGCTGGCAGACGGTCACGACCGCCTACCCGCAGTACATCCACCAGGAGAACGTCGCGGTCGTGAGCGAGCAGACGCAGGCGTCGTTCATCCAGCAGGCCGTGCAGAAGTACTTCGCGTGCGACCCGACGGTCACCGACGTCGAGTGGTTCCTTCTCGTGGACGAGCCGACCCGGGACGGTCACGACGCGAACGGCAACTACATCGGCGGCGGCTGGCAGAGCGGGCTGCTCACGGCCGGCGCCGCCGGGGTCTCGACCCCGAAACTGGCCTACGCCCAGGATGCGGCGCTCTTCGCCGCGGGGCGGAGCGCCTGCACGGCCGGGATGGTCACCTGGACGCCGACGGCGAGCAACTCGCCCGCCAAGGCCAAGTCCACGGCCAAGCCGAAGAAGCCCAAGGGGAAGCTGAAGAAGCGCCGCTAGTCGCCCTTGACACGAACATGTGTTCGCCCTAGACTGGCGAACACATGTTCGTGAAGCTTCTCGTCGTCGCCCTCGTCGCCGCCCTGGCGGTCGGGCTCGCCGCCCGCTCCTCGCACGGGGCGGGGCCAGAGCGGACGTACGTCGTGCGCCCGGCCGACACGCTGTGGTCGATCGCCGTCCGGACGTACGCCGGCGACCCCCGGCAAGGCGTCTGGGAGCTCGAGCAGCGGAATCACCTCAGCTCGACGACGCTGACCCCTGGTCAGCGGATCGTCCTGCCGAGCTAGCTCGTGGCGGGGATCTCGATCCCCGCCACGTAGACCTTCTCGCCGCGGAAGAGGCGGCGGTCCTGGTCCCACGGGAACCAGATGACGACGTCCCACTCGACGTGCTCGCCCGACGGCTCGAAGCCGAGCCAGGGCGCCTGGTGCGTCGCGGTGACGTGAGCCTCTTCGCAGACGCCCTGCGGCCCGATGACGATGTCGGTCAGGTCGAACTTGATGTCGGGGAACGCGGTCAGGAGCTGCGTGTAGAAGCTCGCCGCCCCTTCGTGCCCCTCCCAACGGTGGCCGGTCTGGACGAGCTCGTAGACGCAGTCGGGCGTGAGCGTCGAGATGAGGCCGGGGAGGTCGCGCGCGTCCTCGGCGATCGAGTGGCGCTTGTACAGGTCGCGGATCTCCGCGTACAGGTCGGGCGTGATCTCGCGGCGGTAGAGCTCGAGAATCGCCTCGTCTGCCACGCGGGCAGACTAAACGACGGGCCTAGACTCCACGCGTGGAGCTCGATCTCGTCTTCCTCGGCACGTCCGCGTCGATGCCGACCGCCCGCCGGGCGGCGGCCGCCCTCCTGCTCCGCCGGGGCGGCGAGCGGCTGCTCTTCGACTGCGCCGAGGGGACGCAGCGCCAGCTCCAGCGCTCGGCCGTCGGCCTGCCGGAGATCGAGGAGATCTTCCTCACGCACCTCCACGCCGACCACGTCCTCGGGCTGCCGGGGATGCTCAAGACCTTCGCACTCCGTGGGCGGGAGGAGCCGGACCTCATGGTGTACGGGCCGCGCGGCGTCCGCGACCTCTTCGGCCACCTGAAGCCGTTCCTCGGCCGGTTGCCGTACCGGCTGGCGATCGTCGAGCTCGAGCCGGGCGACGTCCTCGAGCGCGGCGACTACCGGATCGAGGCCTTCGCCGTCGACCACGGCGTCTCCTCGATCGGCTACGTCCTCGTCGAGGAGGAGCGGCCGGGCAGGTTCGACGTCGCCGCCGCCGACGCACTCGGGGTTCCGTCAGGGCCGGAGCGGGGGATCCTGCAGGCCGGCGACCCGGTGACCCTGCCGGACGGCACCGTCGTGACCCCGGACGAGGTGCTCGGGCCCGCGCGGCCGGGCCGCAAGGTGGCAATCACGGGTGACACCGCGCCGGCGCCGAGCGTCATCCAGGCGGCGTACCGGGCCGACCTGCTCGTGCACGAGGCGACGTTCGGCGACGTAGACAAGGAACGCGCGCGCGAGACCCTGCACGCGACCGCGACCGAGGCGGCGCAGGTGGCGAAGCTCGCCGAGGTGAAGCTGCTCGCGCTCACGCACGTCTCGCCGCGGTACGCGGGGCCCGAGCTCGGACGCGAGGCGCGCGCGACGTTCGCCGACGTCGTCGTCCCGCGCGACTTCGACGCGATCGTCGTCCCGTATCCCGAGCGCGGGAGCCCCGAGCTCGTCAAGGGAGGCGGGGCCGCGGCTGCGCGGAGCGCCTATGATGCGGGCGCGATGAGCCGCATGGTCCAGGTTGCGACGGCGGGCGACGTCACCGAGGCGGAGGAGCTGCAGGAGCTGCTGCGCACCGCCGGCATCGACGCCGAGGTCGAGACGGACGACGACGAGGACGGTCTCCGCGTGCTCGTCCCCGAGGCATCGCTCGAGGCTGCGGAGGACGCCATCGAGGCGCTCTCCGATCCCGACGACCTCATCGCCGAGCCCTAGGCAACGCGCAGGCGAGTGCGTCCGTGGTCGAGCTGACCGCCAGCGGCGACGCCGACCAGGTCGAGGCGCGGCTGCGCGAGGCGCTCGACGCGCACGGCTTGCAGCTGTTCGCGCGCATCGACCATGCGGCCGGCGCCCACAAGGTCGATGTCGAGCTGGAGCCCGACGTCGTCCTGATCTTCGGCAACGCGCGCGTCGGCACCCCCCTGATGCAGGCGGACCCCCGGGTCGGCATCGAGCTGCCGCTGCGAATGCTGATCTGGCAGGACTCTGACGGGACGCATGTGGGCTACCTCGACCCCCGCGAGCTGGCCGGCCGCTACGCCCTCGAAGGCCGGCAGCAGACGCTCGAGCGACAGGCCGCGGTGCTCGCCGAGCTGGCGGCCGCAGCGGCCGGCTGAGCATGGCAGATGAGGCGTTCGCGAACCGGCGTCTCGCCGATCTCTACGACGTCCTCGATGGGGACCGCAACGACCTCGACGTCTACCTCTCGATCGCGTCGGAGCTTGCCGCGACCACCGTCCTGGACGTCGGTTGTGGAACAGGCACGTTCGCGCTTCTGCTCGCCGACAACTGCTTCGAGGTGCTCGGCGTCGATCCGGATCGCCCGTCGGTCGAGGTGGCACGCCGGAAACCGGGCGCTGAACGTGTGACCTGGATCGAGGGTGACGCGACGCGACTGCCGCCGCACGAGGGCGATCTCGTGACGATGACCGCGAACGTCGCGCAAGCCATCGCGGACGAGTCCGACTGGCACACAACGCTCGAGGCTGCCCGCGTTGCCCTTCGCCGGCGAGATGGTCATCTCGTCTTCGAGACCCGCGACCCGGCGCGACGAGCGTGGGAGGGGTGGACGCGAGAGGAGTCCCATCAGGTCTTCGATGTGCCCGGGCTTGGAGTGCTGGAGCGCTGGTTCGATCTCCTCCGTGTCGACGGCCCGCTCGTCACCTTCCGCGGAACCTTCGTCTTCCCCGACGGCGACGTCCTGACCTCCGACTCGACGCTTCGGTTTCGTGAACGCGACGAGATCGAGCGCGACCTCGTTGCACACGGGTTCGCGGTCGAAGACGTCCGAGATGCTCCTGATCGACCGGGTCGCGAGCTCGTCTTCATCGCCCGTCAGGCCGGGTGACACGCCCGGTCCAGCACGCCGTCCGCCGGCACAGCTACTCTGCCGCTCGGCACGAACCCTTTAACCCGGTCCAGCGAGGCCGGAAAGGAGTCGAATGGCAACGCATGCCCCCGAGACGGGGAAGGTCCTGCTCGACGCGGAAGCGCTGTCGCGGACGCTTTCCCGGATCGCCCATGAGATCATCGAGGCGAATCCGGAGCTCGACGGGGTCGCGCTCGTCGGCATCCAGACGCGCGGTGTGCCGCTCGCGCAGCGCCTCTCGCGGCTGATCGAGGAGCGCGCCGGTGCGTCGCCGGACCTCGGCGCCGTCGACATCACCTTCTATCGCGACGACGTCACCGTGCGCGGCGGCGAGGCTCCGCTCGCGCCGCAACCGGTCGTGCGCGAGACGATGCTCGACTTCCCGCTCGAGGGCCGCACCGTTGTGCTCGTCGACGACGTCCTCTACACGGGCCGCACGATCCGCGCCGCGATCGAGGCGCTCTTCGACTACGGCCGCCCCGCGCGCGTGCAGCTCGCGGTGCTCGTCGACCGCGGCCACCGCGAGCTTCCGATCCGCCCCGACTACGTCGGCAAGAACCTGCCCACGGCGCGCACCGAGCGCATCCAGGTGCAGCTCGTCGAGATCGACGAGGTCGACTCCGTCCTGCTCGTCTCCGTGCCCGAGGAGGAATCCCGATGACGTCCATCCGCCTCGTGCGCGACGACCTCCGCCCGCCCGGGCCGCCGCCGCGCCGACACCTGCTTTCCGTTGCCGACCTCACCCGCGACGACGTGCAGCGCCTGCTCGGCACTGCCCGCACCTTCGAGTCTGCGCTCGACCGCGAGGTGAAGAAGCTGCCGACGCTCAAGGGCAGGCTCGTCGTCAACCTCTTCTACGAATCGTCGACGCGCACGTCGTCGAGCTTCGAGCTCGCCGCGAAGCGGCTCTCCGCCGACACGCTCACGATCAAGTCGGCGGGCTCGTCCGTCGACAAGGGCGAGTCGCTGAAGGACACCGCACAGACGCTCGGTGCATACGACCCCGACGTCATCGTCATCCGGCATCCGCAGATCGGTGCGCCGCAGCTCGTCGCCCGCGTCACCGACGCGCACGTCGTCAACGCCGGCGATGGGAAGCACCAGCACCCGACGCAGGCGCTGCTCGACCTGTACACGATCCAGCAGCAGTTCGAGCGGCTCGAGGGGCTGCACGTCGCGATCGTCGGCGACGTCCTCCACTCGCGCGTCGCGCGCTCGCTCCTGCAGGCCTTCGAGCTCGTCGGGATCCGCTGCACGCTCGTCGGTCCGCCCGCGCTCCTCCCGCGCGGTCTCGCCGCCGAGATGACGAGCGACATCGACGTCATCCGCGACGCCGACGTCGTCTACGTCCTGCGCATGCAGCAGGAGCGGATGGAGGCCGGCGCGAACTTCGTCCCGAGCCTGCGCGAGTACGCCGCGCGCTGGGGCGTGACGCCCGACCGCCTGCGACCGGGACAGAAGGTCATGCACCCTGGGCCGATGAACCGCGGCGTCGAGATCGATCCGCGCGTTGCCGACTCGGTCGACGCGCTCGTCGAGACGCAGGTGCGCGCCGGCCTGGTCATCCGCATGGCCGTCCTCTACGACGTGCTCACCGGCGGACCGATCGGTGTCCGAGCGCTCGCAGCGGCGGAGGTGGCGTGATGCTCTCCGCAAAGCATCGCCCGGGCGAGAACGTCGTGGTGCGCGGGGCGCGGGTACTCGATCCCGGCGAAGGAATCGATTCGATCGTCGACGTGCGCATCGACGGCGGCACGATCGCCGCGATCGGCGAGCGCCTCGACACGAACGAGCATCGAGTCGTCGATGCCGAAGGTCTCGTGCTCACGCCCGCATTCGT
>DASXLN010000062.1:0-2153 GCA_036496165.1 Gaiellaceae bacterium
GGTCACCGCGTGGGGCGTGCTCGAGCACGGGCTCCTCAGCGGCCGCAAGCCGGAAACGCTGCGCTGGCCTGGAACGCCGTCGGACCGTGCGCTCGGCGTGCTCGCCGCGGTCGAAGCGGTCGCGGCAGAGGCGGATGCCACGCCGGGTCAGATCGCGATCGCGTGGCTGCGGCGGCGCGTCATCCCCATCGTCGGCGTCCGCAGCGCAGAGCAGCTCCGGGAGAACCTCGGCGCGCTCGACGTCGAGCTCACCGACGAGCAGATCGGGCGGATCGACGTGGCCGGCGCACCGGCGCTCGGCTTCCCGCGCTCGTTCCTCGAGTCGGACGGCGTGCGCGAGCTCATCTACGGCAAGACGTGGCCGCTCCTCGACCTCGCAGCGCGATGAACATCGCGGTCGTCCTCTTCGACGGCGCCGAGGAGCTCGACTGGGCCGGGCCGTGGGAGGTCCTCGCCGCATGGCGCGACGGCTGGCCCGACGACGGCGTCCAGGTCTTCACCGTCGCATGGACGGAGGCGCCCATCGTGTGCGCGAAAGGCCTGCGCGTGCTCGCCGACCACACCTGGGAGACCGCACCGGAGGCCGACGTCGTCGTGTGGCCGGGAGGGATCGGCACGCGGCCGATGCTCGGCGACGTGTCGATTCGCAAGCACGTACAGGATCTGGCCGCGCGCGCGGAGATCATGGCGAGCGTCTGCACCGGCTCTCTCGTGTACGCGGACGCCGGCCTGCTCGCCGGACGACGTGCCACGACCCACTGGGGCTCGCTCGACCGCCTCGCGGAGCTCGGTGCCGAGGTCGACCCCGACGCGCGCTTCGTCGACCATGGCGACGTCGTCACCGCGGCCGGAGTCTCCGCCGGCATCGACATGGCGCTCCATCTCGTCGCGCGCCTCCATTCGCGCGAACGCGCGGTCGAGGTGCGCCGCTACATCCAGTACGACCCGGAGCCGCCCATCTAGGAGCTCCAGGGGAAGTCGATCCAGCGGTCGGTCCTGCGCCACACGTACTCGCAGCTGACGACCGAGCGCGGCTTCTCGTACAGGACGGCGATGCGCGCCTCGCGCACCTTGCCGGCGAGGAACTCCTGCACGAGCACGAGCGTCTGTCCGGTGTCTGCGACGTCGTCGGCGATCAGCACGCGCTGATCCTGGAGGTCGACGAGGTCGGGCACCGGTGGCAGCAGCATCGGCACGGGGAGCCGTTCGTCGACGCCGGTGTAGAACTCGACGTTCATCGTGAACGCGTTTTTCAGGTCGAGCGCGTACGAGAGCGCGCCGGCAGCGAGCAGCCCGCCGCGGGCGATGCCGAGGATGAGGCTCGGCTCGTAGCCGTCGGCGGCGATCTGCGCGGCCAGGTCGCGCGCTCCGTCACCGAGGTCGGCCCACGTCATCTGTTCGCGCTCGGTCGCAACGCTCATCGTGCGATCCTTTCACATGGTCCGCGTCCGCTTCGCGCCGAGCCCCACCGGGTCGCTGCACCTCGGCAACGCCCTGAGCGCGGTCGCGAACCGGCGCTTCGCCGACGAGCACGGCGGCACGATGCTGCTGCGGATCGACGACACCGACCGCGAGCGGAACGTCGACGACGGCGCGCGGGCGATCGCCGCCGATCTCGAGTGGCTCGGCGTCCGCTGGGACGAAGGGCCCGTCCACCAGAGCAGCCGGTTCATCCGCCATCGAGAGGCGGCACACCAGATCGGTGCGCCCGACGCCGAGGGCTCGCTTCGCTTCGGCCGGGTGACCTTGCTGCGACCGGACGGCTCGCCGACGTACCAGCTGGCGAGCGCGGTCGACGACGTCGACTTCGAGATCACGCACGTCATCCGAGGCTCGGATCACCGCGCGAATGCGGAGCTGCAGTCGGAGCTGATCCGCGCGCTCGGCGCCGAGCCGCCGGAGTTCATCCATCACGGGCTCCTCCTCGGCGAGGACGGAACGAAGCTTTCGAAGCGTCACGGCGCATCGACGCTCGCCGACCTGCGTGCGGCCGGGATTCCCGCGGAGGCGGCCAACGCGTATCTGCTCGAGCTCGGCATCCCGAAGCACGACGTCCACCTCGACCTCGCCCGCCTGCGCCGGCTCTCGGTCGACGCGCTCGCGGCGCTCTCGGACCAGGAGCTCGCCGATCGCGTCGGCGTCGATGTCTCGCT
>DASXLN010000063.1:0-3893 GCA_036496165.1 Gaiellaceae bacterium
CCGCGTGCCCGCGCTTCGGCAACCTCCTCGACGGCGGTGATGCCGCAGTCGACCGTGAGCACGAGGCCGCAGCCGTCGTCGGCGAGGCGCGCGAGCGTCTCGGCACGCACGCCGTAACCCTCGTCGAAGCGGCTCGGGAGATGCCACTCGACGTCCGCGCCGAGCTCGCGCAGGAGAAGGACGGCGAGCGCCGTCGCGGAGATGCCGTCGACGTCGTAGTCGCCGTGGACGCAGATCCGGCGTCCGTCGGCGACGGCGGCGCGGATCCGCTCGCACGCAACGCGCATGTCGCCGAGAAGGAACGGATCGTGGGGCGGCAACTCGCCGGCGAGAAACGCCGCCGCCGCCGCGGGGTCGCCGTAGCCGCGCCGGACGAGAACGCCTGCCGTCAGCTCACTCACCCCGAGTGCGTTCGCGAGCTCGGCCTGCACCTCGTACGGGCACGGACGCAAGGTCCATGTGCCCTCGTGCATCGCGCAATCACGCTACGGTCAGCGTCGGACGGACAGTGAAAGAGCACTATCTCCTCGACCCCGAGGTCACGTTCCTCAACCACGGCTCCTTCGGGGCGGCGCCGCGACCCGTCTTCGAGCGGTACCAGGCCTGGCAGCGAGAGCTGGAACGCGAGCCGGTCGACTTCATCGCCCGCCGGCTCGGCCCGCTCCTCGCCGAGGCCCGCGCCGACCTGGGCGCGTTCGTCGGCGCCCGCGCCGACGACTTGACGTTCGTCCAGAACGCGACGACGGGCGTGAATGTCGCCGCCCGCGCGCTCGCGCTCGAACCCGGTGACGAGGTGCTGTCGACGAACCTCGAGTACGGCGCGTGCGTCATGACGTGGCAGCGCCTGTGCACGTTCGTCGAGGCGCCGGTCGACGAGCTCTTCGAGCACGTCACCGAGCGGACGAAGGCGGTCTACCTCTCGCACATCACGTCGGAGACGGCGCTTCTCCTCCCCGTCGAGGAGATCGTGCGCGAGGCGCGCTCGCGCGGGCTCGTCACGATCGTCGACGGCGCGCACGCCGTCGCGCACGTCGACCTCGATCTCGACGCGCTCGGCGCCGACTTTTACTCGGGCAATTGCCACAAGTGGCTCTCGGCGCCGAAGGGCGTCGGCTTCCTGCACGTGCGACCGGAGTGGCAGGACCGCGTCGACGGCGTCATCACGAGCTGGGGGTACGAGGAGCCGGCGACGTTCATCTCGCGCACCGAGAAGCAGGGCTCACGCGATTCGTCCGGCTACCTGAGTGTCCCCGCCGCGATCGAGTTCTTCCGCGAGCACGACGATCGCGAGCGGTGCGTCGCGCTCGCGCGCGAGGCGCGCCGCAACCTGTGCGAGCTGCTCGGCACGGAGCCGATCGCGCCGGAGGAGCAGATTCTCCAAATGGCGAGCGTACGCCTCCCGCGTCCCGACTCCGGGCTGTCGCAGCGGCTGTTCGACGAGTACCGCATCGAGATCCCCGTCTCCCACGATGGGACCCTGCTGCGCATCTCGATCGCGCCGTACAACGATCGAGCCGACGTCGACCGGCTGCTACTCGCCCTTCGGGAGCTTTACGCCTAGATAGCTGAGGACGAAGATGAGCGCGATCCCGCCGATCCAGAGGGCGAGCACGAGCCGCGGGCGACGGCTCTCGCGCAGGTGCTGCGCCGCCACCTTGCCCCACAGGATCAGCAGCCCGATGACCGCGCCGGCGCCGACGACGATGACGGGTGCGAGGACGGCGATGTCGGTTGCGCTCACGGGGCAAGGGTACGCTTCGACCGATGGAGGCCGAGGCGAACTACACGTCCGGCGACGACTATCTCGTCGAGTTCCTCGGCTACAGCTTCAGCTTCAACGCCGAGGATTTCGAGCAGCGCGTCACCGCAGCCGCCGTCAAGCTCGGGCTGCTCCAGGGCAACGAGCTGGACGACGACGAGACGGCCGACCTGGTCGAGCTGGTGGAGCGCGGCGAGATCGACGAGCCGCGCAGCCCACTCGGCCGCTACGTCGTTCGACGCTGGGACGAGGTCTCCCTCGTCGGTGGCGAGTCGCTCGTGTACTGGCTGAAGAAGCTCGTCTTCCGCGGCGCCTGGCTCGACCACCACGTGAAGGAGGGCAAGCTCGAGGTCGGCTGGGACGAGGCCGTCGCCGAGTTCTCCTATCGCGACCCGAACGGCGGGCGCGCGCTGCTCGAGCTGTTGCCGACGCCGAGCTGGCACGAGCTCCAGTACCGCCCGTGACCCCGCGCGCGTATGCCGCAGCCGGGCCTGCGTATCTCGCGGCGCTGCTCGCGATCGACACGCAGGTCGGCTACCCCGGCCAGCTGATGCTCGGTGCGTTGACGTGGATCGTGCTCGCGTGCGCGCTGCGGCCGCTCACGCCGCTCGTCCGCGCGCAGGCGCTCGGCGTGGTCGCGTTCGCCACTGTTGGCGAGGTCACGGGGTCGCTCGTCTGGGGCGTCTACCACTACCGCCTGCACAACCTGCCGCTCTTCATCCCGCCGGCGCACGGGATCGTCTACCTCAGCGGGCTCGCGCTCACGCGCGTCGTCGGCGTCCGGAGGCTCGTCGCGGCGGCCGCGGTCGGCTCGATCGGCTGGGGGCTCGCCGGATTGACCGTCCTGCCGCAACTCGACGTCGCCGGTGCGATCGGCGTGCCGCTGCTGTGCGCCTTCCTCTGGCGCTCGCGCGCACGCGCGACGTACGCCGCCGTGTTCCTCGTCGTCGGCGCGCTCGAGCTGTACGGGACGTCGATCGGCACCTGGCGCTGGGCGCGCACGCTCCCCGGCCTCGGCATCCCCGACGGGAACCCGCCGAGCGGCGTCGCGAGCGGCTACGTCTGGTTCGACGTGATGGCGCTCCTCGTCGCGCCGGTGCTCATCCGGGGGCTGTCCGTCACCCGGTTTGCACGATGGAGCCGTCGACCGGCGCTGACGATCTCTCCAGCATGGGAACGACCTTCGTCGTCGTCATCAGCGTCGCCGTCGCCGTCCCGCTCGGCGTGATGGGCTTGCTCATCGAGCGGTTCGCTCAGAAGCTCTAGAACAGCTTCGCGTCGTCCGGTGTCGCGCCGACGTGCGCGCGGCCGAGCTTCGTGATCGTGCGGCCGCGCGGCGTGCGCTGGATGAAGCCCAGCTGTAGGAGATAGGGCTCGTAGACGTCCTCGATCGTGTCCGGCTCCTCACCGAGCGAGACGGCGAGCGTCGACAGGCCGACGGGGCCGCCCTCGAACTTGCCGGAGATCGTGCGCAGGAGCTCGCGGTCGATGCGTTCGAGCCCGGCCTGGTCGACCTCGAGCAGCGCGAGCGCTTCCGCTGCGACCGCGGTCGTGATCGCGCCCTGGTGACGCACCTGCGCGACGTCGCGCACGCGACGGAGGATGCGGTTCGCGATGCGCGGCGTCCCGCGCGACCGGCGCGCGATCTCCTTGGCCGCGTCGCCGGCGATCTCGACGCCGAGGATGCGCGCCGAGCGGTGGACGATCGTCGCGAGCTCCTCCGGCCCGTAGTAGTCGAGGCGGAACGTCATGCCGAACCGGTCGCGCAGCGGCGTCGTCAGCAGGCCGGTGCGCGTCGTCGCGCCGATGAGCGTGAACGGCGGCAGGTCGAGCGTGAGCGTCCGCGCAGCAGGCCCCTGGCCGACGATGATGTCGAGCCTGAAGTCCTCGAGCGCCGGATAGAGGATCTCCTCGATCGCGCGGTTCAGCCGGTGGATCTCGTCGACGAAGAGCACGTCGCGCGGCTCGAGCGAGGTGAGGATTGCGGCGATGTCGCCCTTCCGCTCGAGCGCGGGACCGGCGACGGTGCGGATTCCGACGCCGAGCTCCTCGCGGACGATGTGCGCGAGGCTCGTCTTCCCGAGGCCCGGCGGGCCGACGAGGAGGACGTGGTCGAGCGCCTCGCCGCGCGCCT
>DASXLN010000064.1:0-24937 GCA_036496165.1 Gaiellaceae bacterium
GGTCGAGATACGGCGAGTCGCCGTACACCGCGAGCGTCAGCGTGTTCGGATTGCTGCCCGCAGCCGCGGTCGCGGCGGCGATCGCGAGCGCGGCGACACAGACAGCTCCTACGAGGAGCTTCTTCATGTGGTTCCCCTTCCTCGGTGGAATGACGGCGGAGCCGACGCTACGGAGGGGTCGGCGCCGGCTGGGTTACCGCCGGGTAAAGAACCTGTCGCAGTTAGGCTGACGACGTGCTGGACGAGCGCGTGCGCGCGGTGCTCGAGCGCCTCGAACGCGAGGACGCGGACGAGCGCGCACGAGAGCTGCCCTCGCCGCAGCGCTCACGAGCGGTCGCACAGACGACCGGACGGTTCCTCTTCGCGCTCGTCGCGCCGCAGGCCGACTGCGAGGTGCTCGAGATCGGCGGCTCGCGCGGCTACTCGTCGATCTGGCTCGCAGCCGGTGTCAGGCATCTCGGCGGCCGCGTGCTGTCGCTCGACAACGACCCGGCGAAGGCTGAGGCATGGCGTCGGAACATCTCGGACGCCGGCCTCGCAGACTGGGCGGAGCTCGTCGAGGGCGACGCGACCGAGACGCTCGAGCGGCTCGACGACGTGTTCGACGTCGTCTTCCTCGACGCCGAGAAGGACGACTACGAGCGCCTGTTCGCGCTCGCGCGCGCCAAGCTCGAGACGGGCGGGCTCGTCGTCGCCGACAACGTCCTCTCACACCCCGACCCGCTCGCGCGCTACTCGGCCGCGCGGCAGGCGGACCCCTCGCTCCTGAGCGTCACGGTCCCGCTCGACCGTGGACTGGAGCTGAGCGTCATCCTCCGCTGATATAAAGGGTTCACCGCGGAAAGGAGGTGGTCCGAGAGTGACATCAAGTATTTCGGCCAGTGGAGGTACCAGCGGGTAGGGGCGCCGTCCCCGGGACCACCGGGAATCGCCTAGCCAGCGTGGGGGACAGAGGCGACTCTGCCAAAACCACCGTTGGTAACCGGATTGGGGCCGCCGTGAGGCGGCCCCTCTCTTTTCTAGGCCGCGACGGAGACGGCCTCGACCGCCTCGACGAGCTCGTCGAGGACGGTGCGGAGGCCGTCGAACGTGGCCTCGTCCAGGCCCTCGTGCACCCGGGAGACCGGCAGGCCCTCGCCGATGACGCGGGCGCCGGCGATGCCGAGGATGCGCCGGAGGTCCTGCTGCGCCCACATGGCGCCGAACTGGCCCTGACTGGCGCCGACGACGGACACGGTCTTGTTCAGGAGCGCCGCCGCGCCCTTCGGGCGGGAGGCCCAGTCGATCGCGTTCTTCAGCCCGCCCGGGACGGAGCCGTTGTACTCGGGCGTCGCGAAGAGGATCGCGTCCGCCGTGCTCCAGTCGTTGCGGAGCCGGCGGACGCTCTCCGGGACGTCCTCCTCGAGATCCTGGTCGTAGATCGGCAGGTCGCCGATCCCGTCCCAGAGCTCGACCTCGGCGCCGGCGGGAGCCAGCTTCGCCGCTTCCCGAAGGAGCTGCGTGTTGTACGAGTCGGTCCGGGTGCTGCCGGATACGGCCAGGATCCTCATGGTTACGCCTCCTGCTTGACGAACGCGAGCTCGGCAATGAGCTTCACGTCGTCACCGAGGTAGTTGCCGCCGCCCTGGTTGGGGGCGTTCCAGCTGACACCGAACTCGTTGCGGTCGACGGAGGTCTCGAGCTTGATGCCGACGCGCTCGCGGCCGAACGGGTCGACGTTCGGCTCCGAGACGGTCCCGGTGAGCTCGACGGGGCGGGTGACGCCCTTGATCGTCAGCTCGCCGCGGTCGAGGTCGGTCGCCCGGAACGTGATTTCCGGGAACTGGGCCGCGTCGAAGAAGTCGGGCGTCTGGAGGTGGCCGTTCAGCTGCTCGTCCTTCACGTCGACACTGGCGACCTTCGCCGAGCCCTCGAGCCGACCGTCGGCCAGCGTGGCGGTGAAGTCGCGGAAGCTGCCGCGGAAGGTGTTCGTCCCGGCATAGGCGACCTCGAACGAGACGTTCGAGTGCACCGGATCGGCACTCCAGGTGCCGGTGGGGACAGACTGCTTGGTGATGGTGGACATGCGGATCGCTCCTTGGTATAGTTGAGTGCACAAGCAATATAGCGAGGGAAGCGTGACAAGTCAAGTATTGAGGACGCAAGCAGAATTGTCGCATCAGCACCGGGGCTGGGTCCGGCTCCTGCGCTCGTATGCCGCCCTCACGCGCGAGCTCTCGAGCCGCCTGGAGGCCGCCCACGGCCTCTCCCTGCGCGACTACGACGTCCTCGTCCAGCTGCACGAGGCCCCCGACCGGCGCCTGCGCCGGATCGACCTCGCCCGGACCGTCATCCTCAGCCCGTCCGGCGTCACCCGGCTCCTCGAAGGGCTCGAGCGCGCCGGGTGGGTCGGGAAGCACCACTGCGAGAGCGACGCGCGCGTCACCTACGCGGTGCTCACGGATGCGGGCGCGACGAAGTTCGAGGCAGCGCGCGCGACCCACGCCGCCGACATCGAGGAGCTGTTCACCTCGCACTTCACCGACGACGAGCACGAACAGCTCGCCGAGCTGCTCGGACGCCTGCCGATGGCCGACGCCGGCTCGTGCAACGCATGAGCCACGCGTTCTCCTCCCTCGACGAGCTCGGCGACGGCCCCGGCTTCCGGAAGGTGCGGCAGGCGCTCGGCGTCACCGCATTCGGCGTCAACGGCATCGTCTACCCGCCCGGGCACGAGGGCTTCGAGCACTACCACGACACGCAGGACGAGCTCTACTTCGTTCACCGCGGCCGCGTGCGCGTCGAGGTCGAGGGAGAGACGCGCGACGTCGGCCCGGGAGGCGTCTTCCACGTCACGTCGACGACTCCGCGCAAGGTGTCGAACCCGTTCGACGAGGAGGCCGTGATCTTCGTCGTCGGCGGCTGCAACGGCTACGTCGAGCGCGACGGCCACATGGTGGACGAGGCGGACATCGCCCGCCGCTCCTCCTTCGGGAAAAACTAGAGCCGCACGACCGTCCGGATGCCGTCGTGGCCGACGGCGCCGAGCGCGGCCGGCGCCTCGTCGAGCGGGATCGTCCGCGTGACGAACGAGGCGAGGTCGATCTTCCCGTCGAGCGCTGCTTGTGCGAGGAAGGGGAAGTCCTCCTGCGGGATCGTGTCGCCGCCGTGCGTCACCGCGATGCCGACCTTCGGGCTGAAGACGTCGCGGTAGAGGTCGACGTCGAGCCGCGCGTCGCCGGGCGGAACGCCGACGAGCGTCGCCCAGCCGGCATACGCGCACATGCGAACGGCCTGCGCGAGACCGGCCGGCGCGCCGATGGCGCTGAAGGCGTAGTCGACGCCGCGGGTCAGGTCGCGGACCTGCTCGACCGGATCGCCCGCGCTCGCATCGACGACGTCGGTTGCGCCGAGCGCGCGCGCCGCGTCGAGCTTCTCTGCGGCGACGTCGACGGCGAGGATTCGACCGGCGCCTGCGAGCTTGGCGCCCTGGATGACCGCGAGGCCGACGCCGCCGCAGCCGATGACGGCGACTGTCGCTCCCTCGTGCACCGGCGTCGCCCACAACGCGGCGCCTGCGCCGGTGGAGAAGCCGCACGCGAGCAACGAGGCCTGCTCGACCGGCAACGCCTCGGGCATCTTCACCGCGCACGCCTCGTGCACGATCGCGCGATCGGCCAGCGTGCCGCAGCGGAGGACCGGCGTCAGCAGGGACCCGTCCGCGCGATGCGCGCGCGGCTTCGCATGGAGGTTGCGCGAGCAGCGCCTCCGGTCGCCGCGACTGCAGCTCGGGCAGCGTCCGCACGGCGCGCGCCACGCGACGACGACGTAGTCGCCCGGAGCGACCGAGGTCACATCCGGCCCGATCTCCTCGACGATGCCCGCGCCCTCGTGGCCGAGCAGGATCGGAAACGACATCCCCCACCCGCCGGTCTCGAGCACGTGCACGTCGGTGTGGCACAAGCCGCACGCCTGCACCCGAACCGCGACCTCGTGGCCGGTCGGCGCCTCGAGTGTGATCTCCTCGACAACCGGCGGCGTGCCGGCCTCGGCGTAGACGACGCCGCGGATCACGTGACCGCGCGGCGCAGCTGCTCGTCGAGGGGGACGAGCGGGATCTGGAACGTCTCGACTGCGCTCGGATCGACGACGACGTTGTCACCGAGCTCGAGCATCGTCAGCTGGTCTCGCGTGACCGGCGCGCCCGGCAACCGGTCGGTCAGCGTCGCCTGCGCGCGCAGCACGCCGGTCGGAACGTGCACGGACGGGCGGCGCACGCCGAGCACGCGCTTGAGCCGGCCCCAGAAGTCGTTCCACGTCACCGCCTCGGGCCCACCGATCTCGAAGATGCGGCCGGTCGCACCGGGCTGGTCGATCGCGCGCACGTAGTACTCGGCGACGTCGTCGACCCAGATCGGTTGCATCCGCGTGGTGCCGTCACCGACGATCGGCGTGAGCGGCGCGAAGCGCGCGAGACGCACGAACGTCGGCAGCACACCGCCGTCCTTGCCGAAGATGAAGCTCGGACGGAAGACGACGTAGTCGAGGCTCGACGAGCGCACGGCGCGCTCCATCTCTGCTTTCGCGGTGAAGTACGGGACGGCGTCCTTCGAGCGCTCGTCGAGGCCGAGCGCCGACGCGAGCACGAAGCGCCCGACGCCCGCGTTCTGGGCTGCGGCGACGAGGTTGCGCGTGCCGTGCTCCATCACGCGCTCGAAGTCGGCGCGCGAACCCTTGATGATCGCGACGAGATGGATGATCGCGTCCACGCCGACGCATGCCGCACGCAGGACCGTCTGGTCGGCCACGTCGCCGACGACGAGCTCGGCGCCCCACGCCGACAGCCGCCGTGCGCGCTTCGGGTCGCGGACGAGCGCACGCACCTTCACGTCGCGCGCGCGCAGCGCATGTACGACGTGCCCGCCGACGAACCCCGTTCCCCCGGTGACGAGGACCGTCACTCGAAGTTCTTGAAGTAGCGGCTGGGCGTCGGTCCCTCCTGTCCCTTGTACTTCGAGCCGATGGCGGACGAGCCGTACGGCGTCGTCGCCGGCTCGGTCATCTGCATGAAGGAGATCTGCCCGATCTTCATGCCCGGATAGATGGTGATCGGAAGCTTGGCGACGTTCGAGAGCTCGAGCGTCACGTGCCCGTCCCACCCCGGGTCGATGAAGCCGGCTGTGGAATGGATGAGCAGGCCCAGCCGTCCGAGCGAGCTCTTCCCGTCGAGCCGCGCGACGAGATCGTCGGAGAGCTTGACGCGCTCGAGCGTCGACCCGAGGACGAACTCGCCCGGATGGAGGACGAACGGCTGGTCGTCGTCGACGCGCACGAGCTCCGTCAGCTCCGCCTGCTCGACCTTGACGTCGATGTACGGGTACCGGTTGTTGTGGAAGACCCGAAAGAGGCAGTCGACACGAACGTCGACGCTCGAGGGCTGGAGAAGCGTGTCGTCGTAGGGATCGATCTCGATCCGGCCTTCTTCCAGGAGCCGGGCGATCGTCGCGTCGGACAGGACCACGGGATCGATCGTAACGCCGTTATCCTCGAGACATGGCCGCGATCCGCTCGATCGAGCTCAAGACCGAGATCCCGGGGCCGAGATCCCGCGAGGTGCTGGCCCGGCTGGAGGCCTCCGTCTCCTCCGCCCTCGCGATCACGATCCCGGTCGTCGCCGCCGAAGGGCACGGCGCGACGATCACCGACGTCGACGGCAACACCTTCCTCGACTTCACCGGCGGCGTCGGCTGCCTCAACGTCGGGCACGCGCACCCGCACGTCACCGAGGCCGTGCAGGAGCAGGCCGCACGCTTCCTCCACACCGACTACACGATCGTCCCGTACGAGATCTACGCCGACGTGGCCGAGCGGCTCATCGCCGCAGCGCCGTTCGCAGGCCCGGCGAAAGCGGCGTTCTTCAACGCCGGGACAGAGGCGGTCGAGAACGCGGTCAAGTTTGCGCGCGCATACACCGGCCGCCCGGCGGTGATCGCGTTCGAGGGCGCGTTCCACGGACGAACGCTGCTGTCGCTCACGCTCACGTCGAAGACGCATCCGTACAAGGCGGGCCTCGGCCCGTTCGCGCCCGAGGTGTACCGCGTCCCGTTCCCGTACGAGTACCGCGGCGTCGACTCGAACGAGGCGCTCGCAGGGCTGCGGCGCGCGCTCGACACGCAGGTGGCGGCGGAGACCGTCGCCGCGATCGTCGTCGAGCCCGTACAGGGAGAGGGCGGCTTCGTCGTCGCGCCGCCCGAGTTCCTCCGCGGCCTGCGCGAGATCTGTGACGAGCACGGCATCGTCCTCGTCGTCGACGAGGTGCAGACCGGCTTCGGCCGGACCGGCCGCATGTTCGCGATCGAGCACTCCGGCATCGAGCCGGATCTCCTCGTCGTCGCCAAGTCGATCGCCGCGGGCCTCCCGCTCTCGGGCGTCCTCGGCAAGGCGGCGATCATGGACGCGCCCGGCGACGGCGGCGTCGGCGGCACGTACGTCGGCAACCCCGTCGCGCTGGCGGCGGCGGCCGCCGTGCTCGACGTCATCGCCGACGAGGGCCTCGTCGAGCGTGCCGACCGCATCGGCGACACCATCCGCGGCAGGATGCAGGAGTGGAAGCGCCGGCATGCTCAGATCGGCGACGTCCGGGGCCTCGGGGCGATGCTCGCGATCGAGCTCGTCGGGGATCCGGCCTCGAAGCGTCCGGCGCCGGAGCTGGCCTCCGCGGTGACCGAGGCGGCGGCGGAGCGTGGCCTGCTCCTGCTGAAGGCGGGAACCTACTCGAACTGCATCCGCGTCCTCTGCCCGCTCGTGATCGGCGATTCCGAGCTGGACGAGGCGCTCGCCGCCTGGGGCGAGGCGTTGGACGCGGTTCTCGCGTAGCCACGACGGGCACTCGAACGTTGTATGGACGTGGCGAAGCCTTCGCCGTCCCCGCATGCCCGCGCGCGGCGCCGGAGCCCCATGGTCGGTGACGTGATCGCCGACCGGTACGAGCTCGAGGAGCTCGTCGACCACGGCGGCATGTCGAGCGTCTACCGCGGGCACGACCGGCTGCTCGAGCGCACAGTCGCACTGAAGATCCTGCACGCGCACTTCGTCGACGACCCGGAGTACGTCGAGCGGTTCCGGCGCGAGGCGCGCGCCGTCGCGCAGCTCTCGCACCCGCACATCGTCACCGTCATCGATCGCGGGTCGAGCGACGGCAACCAGTTCATCGTCTTCGAGTTCGTCGAGGGGGAGAATCTCAAGCAGCTCGTCGAGCGGAGCGGTCCGCTGCCGATCGAGCGGACGGTCGAGCTCGGGATCGAGATCGCCGACGCGCTCGCGTTCGCGCACGCGCACGACCTCGTCCACCGCGACGTCAAGCCGCAGAACGTCCTCATCGACGGCACCGGCAGCGCGAAGGTGACCGACTTCGGCATCGCCCGCTCGCTCGATGTCGACCGCGGCGTCACACAGACGGGCACCGTGCTCGGCACGAGCAACTACCTCTCGCCCGAGCAGGCAGAGGGCAGGCAGGTGACGCCGGCGAGCGACATCTACTCGCTCGGGGTCGTCCTCTACGAGCTGCTGACGGGTGAGGTGCCGTTCCGGGGCGACAACCTCGTCGTCGTCGCGATGAAGCACGTGACGGAGAACCCGCCGAGCCTGCTCGACCAGCGGCCGGACGTGCCGCCGCGGCTGGCGCGTGCCGTCGAGCACGCGCTCGAGAAGGATCCCGCGCGCCGGTTCGCGTCGATGGACGCGTTCGCGAACGAGCTGCGCCGCGTCCGCGACGAGCTCGGCGGCTTCGATGCCGACCGCACCATCATCCGCGGCGCCCCCGCCGTCGTCGCGAGGCCCGCCCCCTCTCGCCGCGCGAGGCGGCGCGGCGGCAGGCTCCCGCTGCTGCTCACGCTCGCCGGTCTCGTCCTCGGCGCGATCGTCGTCGCCGCCATCCTCTACGGCGGCACCGGCCGAAAGCATGGCGGCGGCACTGGCGGCTCCGCAGGAGGAGCCGTCACGCTGCAGGGTGTCGGCGACTACGACCCGCAGGGCGACGGCGGGGAGCACGGATACAGCGCGCACCTGGCGACAGACGGCAACCCGGGCACGTTCTGGGACACGGAGCGCTACACGACGCAGCAATTCGGCGGGCTCAAGTCCGGTCTCGGCCTCGTCCTCGCCGCCGGCAATGCGGTGAAGTTGAGCCGGCTCATCGTCCACACGCTGACCCCGGGCTTTACAGCGGTGGTCCGAGCAGGCGACTCACCGAGCGGGCCCTTCAGCAACGATTCCTCGCAACAGACGGTGCAGTCGACAACGACGTTCGCGTTGAACGGTGCGACGAGCCGGTACTACGTCCTCTGGATCACCGAGCTCCCACCGAACGACTACGTGCGGGTGACCGAGGTGTCCGCCAGTCGCTAGTACTCGAGCTGCGAGCGGCGCTCGTGCCGCTCGAGCGCGAGCGCGATCAGCCGGTCGAGCAGGTCCGCGTACTCGATGCCGGACGCCTGAAAGAGCTTGGCGTACACGCTCGTCGCGGTGAAGCCGGGGATCGTGTTCAGCTCGTTGACGACCACCTCGCCGTCGGACGCACGGACGAAGAAGTCGACTCGTGCCATTCCCTCGCATTCGCTTGCGACGAAGGCGTCGACGGCGCGGCGCTGGACGAGATCGATCGTCTCCGGCGGCAGGTCGGGCGGGATGACGAGCTCCATGCCGCCTTCGTCGTACTTCGACGCGTAGTCGTACCAGTCGTGGTCGAGCGTGTCGATGCGGCCGGGCAGCGACGCGACCGGCGGCGGCTGCCGGTTGCCGAGGACGCCGCACTCGACCTCCATGCCCTCGACGAGCTCCTCGACGAGCACCTTCTCGTCGTGCCGGCGGGCGAGCGCGACCGCCGCCGCGAGCTCGCCGTCGTCGACCACCTTGGAGATGCCGACGGACGAGCCGAGGCGTGCCGGCTTCACGAACGCGGGGTAGCCGATCGGGTTGTCGACCGGGTCGCCAAGCCGGATCGTGTGATTGCGCGCGACCGGGATGCCGCTGTCGCGCATGACCTTCTTGAACAAGTCCTTGTCCATCGCGAGCGCCGACGCGGCGACGCCCGCGCCGACGTACGGGACGCCGGCGAGCTCGAGCAGCCCCTGCACCGTCCCGTCCTCGCCGAACGGCCCGTGCAGGATCGGGAGGACGACGTCGACGGCGCCCAGCCGCTCGAGCGGGCCGCCCTCGTACGGGACGGGCAAGGTCTCGGCCACCGTGGCGCCGGTGCCGAGCGCCCAGCGCCCGTCGCGCCCGATCGCGATCTCGGCCACGTCGTAGCGCTCCGGGTCGAGGGCCTCCAGGACCGACCGCGCGGAGAGGAGCGAGATGTCGTGCTCACTCGACCGGCCGCCGGCCAGGATCGCCACGCGGAGGCGGCCGCGGGTCACGGCGTCGTCGTGGTGGTCGTGTCCGTCGTCGTCGCGGCGGTGCAGCCGCTCGACGGACACCGCCCGACGTTCAACGTCACGGTCGAGCCCGGCTTCGCCTGCTGCCCGCCCTCGGGGTTCTGGTCGAGGACGATCTGGTCCTGATTCGGGTCGGACACGGTCGTGTACGTGTACTTCACCTTGAAGCCGACGTTCTGGAGCTGGCCGGTCGCCGAGCCCGAGTCGAGCGTCCGGACGTCGGGCACCGCCACCGTCTTCGGGCCGTTCGAGACCGTCAGGGAGACCGTCGAGCCCTTCGCGGCGCTCTGGTTCTGCCCCGGCGACTGGTTGATCACCTGGTTCTGCGGCTGATCCGAGTCGACGTACGTCGGCGTCACCTTGAAGCCGGCCCGGTTCAGCGTCGCCGTCGCCTCGCCGATGGTCTGGCCGACGACTCCGGGCACGGTGGCCGGCGTCGGCCCCTTCGACACGTTGATCCGGACCTTCGTGCCGGAGACGACCTGTGTCCCCGCCTTCGGATCGGACGCAGTGACGGTGTCCGCAGGCTGCCCGGAGGTGATCTCGTGCACGTCCGGCTCGAGGTGGAGCGCCTTGAGCTTCGCGACCGCATCCGCCGACTTCAACCCGACGAGCGTCGGCAGCTGCACCTTCGGCTTGCCGCTCGACACGAAGATGGTGACGTTGTCGCCCTTCGGCTGGTGCTGCCCCGCCGCCGGGTCCTGCCTGTACACGAAGCCGTTGGGGACGGTCAGGCTGGTGTGCGTCTTCACGACCGCGTGGAACCCGTCCGCCTCGATGTTCTGCGTCGCGAGCTGCTGCGTCTCGTTGACGTAGTTGCTGACGGCGATCGGTGTCGAGTTCGAGAGCTTGTTCGAGATCTGGTGGTAGAGGAAGTAGCCGCCGATCGCGGCGCCGACGACGAAGAGAAGCGCCGCGATCCACGGCCACACCGGCCGGCGATGGATCGGCTCGTCGAGGTCGTAGTAGACCGACGGCGGGATCGCGGCGCCTGCAGCGCCGCGCCGCTGCGGCGGCGTGATCATCGTCGCCGCGGTCGCCGACATCGGCCCGGCGATCGGCGAGCGCATGATCTGCGTCGCGGTCTCCTCCGTCCGCGGTGCGACGCCGACGCCGCGCGCGACGCGATCGAGATCGGCCTCCATCTCGTCGGCGCTCTGGTAGCGGTCGTCGGGATCCTTCGCCAGCGCCCGCATGACCACCATGTCGAGCTCGCGCGGGACGTCGTGCCGCTTCGTCGACGGCGGGGCCGGCGTCTGCGACAGGTGCTTCATCGCGATCTCGACCGGCGTGTCGCCGGAGAACGGGACCTCGCCCGTGAGCATCTCGTACATGAGGACGCCGAGCGAGTAGAGGTCGGAGCGCTGGTCGACGTCGGCCCCGCGCGCCTGCTCGGGCGAGAGGTACTGCGCCGTCCCGACGATCGAGCCGGCTTCCGTCATCTGGCTCGTGCCCGCACGCGCGATGCCGAAGTCCGTCACCTTCACGCGACCCTCGCCGTCGACGAGCACGTTGTGCGGCTTGATGTCGCGATGGACGATGCCGTGCCGGTGCGCGAAACGCAGCGCCGACAGAATCTGGCGGGCGTACTCGACGACGACCGCGATCGGCGCGTCGCCGCGCGAAAGGATCAGCTCCTTCAGCGTGCGGCCGTCGAGGTACTCCATCGCGATGTAATAGGTCCCTTCCGCCTCACCCCGGTCGTAGATCGAGACGATGTTCGGATGGGAGAGCGCGGCGGCGTTCTTCGCCTCGCGCCGGAACCGCTCGACGAACTGCTCGTCGTTCGCATGGCGGTCGTTGAGGATCTTGATCGCGACCCGCCGCCCGAGCTCCTGGTCCTCGGCGAGATAGACGTTCGCCATCCCGCCGGCGCCGATCTTGCGCACGATCTGATAGCGCCCGTCGAAGAGCGCGCCGATGATCGGGTCTGGAACGGCCACGGGCGTTGTTACAGGGTAGATGCCACTTCAGCGATGCAGGAGCTTTTGCATGATCTGCTTCGCGATCGGGGCCGAGACGGAACCGCCGAACCCGCCGGCCTGCTTCTCGAGGACGACCGCGACCGCGACCTTCGGGTTGTCCGCCGGCGCAAAGCTGACGAACCACGCGGTGTAGACGTTGTTCACGCCCGTCTCCGCCGTTCCGGTCTTCCCGGCGACCTGGATGCCCGGGATCTGCGCCTTCGTCCCCGTCCCGCCCTGGACGACCGAGATCATCATCTGGGTCAAGTCCGCCGCCGTCTGCGGCTTGATCGCGCGGCCCATGTTCGACGCTCTCGTGCGAGAAACGGTCGAGCCGTCGTGACCGATGACCTTGTCGACGATGTACGGCCGGGGAACGAGCCCGCCGTTCGCGATCGTCGCCCCGACCAGCAGCATCTGCAGCGGCGTCACCTGCATCCGCTCCTGTCCGAACGCGAGACGGCCGGGGTCGACCTGCGTTTCCGGGTGCTTCGGGAACCAGAGCTTGCCGAGGTTGTAGAGGCCGCTCGGCAGGCGCTGGTTCGCCGGCGTCTCGAGCGGCGGAGTCGAGTAGAAGCCGAAGCGCTTCGTGTAGTCGAGGATCGTCTTCGCCCCGAGCTGCTTGCCGACGTTGCAGAAGACGGAGTTGATCGAGTGCTGGAAGCCCTGCGCGAGCGTCACGTGGCCGTACGACTCCGGCCCGTTCTGGTCCGGGTTGAGCGCGTTCTTCACCTGCTTGCCGTACTCCGTGCAATAGCCGGGGTCGGTGAAGCCGGACGTCGGCGTGAACGCGCCGCTGTCGAGCGCTGCGGCGGCGGTGACCATCTTGAACGTCGACCCCGGCGTGAAGAGCCCGTCGGTCGTGCGGTTCAGCAGCGCCGACGAGTCGCCGCACGCGCCCTTCGTCTTCAGCACCTTCGCGAAGCCGCCCGGCTTCTCGATGAGGTTGTCGTTGAACGTCGGCGACGACGCCATCGTCAGGATGGCGCCGGTGCGCGGGTTCATGGCGACGACTGCGCCGCAGCGGTTGCCGAGCAGCTGCTGCGCGAGCTGCTGGGCCCCGGCGTTGATCGTGAGCTGGACGTTGTCGCCGTACACGGTGCCGCCGCCGAGCCGGTCGAGCGTGCGCTGGATCGCGTTGCTCAGGTTCGTCGTCGCGCCGGTGAGATAGCCGTCGAGCGACTCCTCCAGGCCGGTCTGCGACCGCGCCGACGTCGAATAGCCGAGTGTCTGCGCGAGGAAGCCGCCGAGCGGGTAGCGGCGGAAGAAGAACTTTTGGCCGGCGCGCTTGATCCTGCGGTTCGCGGCGATGACGGTCTTGCCGTTCGACGTGAGGATGAGGCCGCGCGACACCTGGAACTGGGAGACGAGCTCGATCGCGTTGTCCTGCCGCGCCGCGAGGGAGCCCGCGTCCCACGCCTGCCAGTACGTCGTCGCGACGATGAGCGCGGTGAGCAGGAGGACGGCGACGAGCGCGAGGCGTGTGAGCTGGTTGTTCACGACGTGGAGTTCGCCCTGTGCGAGACGAGCATGAGCCCAGCGACGACGAGGAAGTTGGCAACGACGCTCGAGCCGCCGTACGAGACGAACGGGAGCGTGATGCCGGTCAGCGGGATGACGCGGAGGATGCCGCCGACGATGACGAAGGTCTGGAGCGCGAACCCGAACGTGAGCCCGGCGGCGAGGAGCTTCGAGAAACCGTCGTTCGCCGAGAGCGAGACGCGGAAGCCGCGCAGGACGAACACGACGTAGACGAGGAGGAGCGCGGACACGCCGATGAGGCCGAGCTCCTGCGCGAGCGCCGAGTAGATGAAGTCGGTGCTGAGGTCGGGGATGAGGGAGTGCCCCTGCGCGTTCGTGAACGTCCCCGACCCGAGACCGGTGCCCCCGTAGCCGCCGTGCGCGATCGAGTAGAGCGACTGCACCTCCTGGTAACTACCGCACTCCTGCCGGAGGGCCAGATGCCCGGTGAGCGCACAGGGCACCGGCTGGGTCGTCCACGGATGGATCCAGTTGGTGACGCGCTCGCGGACGTGCGGGGTGCCTTCGTACACCACGCCGGCGCCGACAATGAACAAGCCGATGAAGGCAGCGATGAACTTCACGCGCGCGGTGGCCGCATACAGGATCGCGAGGAAGATGCCGTAGTAGAGGAGCGCGCTGCCGAGGTCGGAGGTTGCGAAGAGCACGAGCATCGCGCCGCCCCAGATGACGAGCAGCGGCCCCCAGTCCTTGACGCGTCCCTGCGCGAGCACCTCGCGCTTCTCGCGCAGATAGGCCGCGAGGAACAGGATCAGCGCGATCTTCCCGAGCTCGCCGGGCTGGAACTGCAGGCCGCCGGCATGGATCCACAGCCGGGCGCCGTTCACCGTCTGGCCGATCCCCGGCAGGAGCGGCATGAAGAGCAGGCCGATCGCGACGAGGCCGAAGATGTACTTGTAGTTCTCGAGCCGGCGGTAGTCGTGCCGTAACGCCAGCAATGACCCGGCGAAGACGACGACGCCGATCACGACCCAGAGGCCCTGCTTGAACGCGTTCGACGGGCCGAGCCGGTAGATCTCCGTGAGGCCGATCGCCGTGAGAAGCCCCGCGAGGGGCAGGAGATACGGATCCGCGTTCGGCACGGTGAACCGTGCGACGACATGCGCCGCGAGGTACAGCGCGAAGAAGAAGACGGCGTACGTCAGCGACGCGGTCGAGATGTGCGACTGCCGCGAGATGTAGACGCTCGCGAACCCGACGGCGGTGAGGAGGCCGACGAGGACGAGGTAGGCCAGCTCGCGATTCCGGTAGCTGAGGCTCAGTGCAACAGCCCCCAGAGCAGCAGAGAGACGACGAGCGCGAGCACGACGAGGCCCGCGAAGACGACGCGCACCCGCGCCATCGACGGGCCGACCGGAGCGACCCGGACGGCGACGTTCTCCGTCGTCGCGTCGTCGGGCGCGTAGGAGACGGCCTCCATCGCGGCGGTGTCACCGAGGTCGGCGGTGCCGTCGGCGCCGCCGATCGAGAATGCGACGACGGTGATGTTGTCCTCGCCGCCTCCGCGGTTCGCCTCGCTGACGAGCTGCTTCGTGAGCCGCTCGAGGTTGCCGCGATGCTGTTCGACCGTCTCGAGGATGTGCCCGTCGTCGACCATGTCGGTCAACCCGTCGGAGCAGATGAGAAAGACGTCGCCGTCCTGCGTCTCGACGACGAACGAGTCCACGTCGACGTCGGGATCGGTGCCGACGGCACGCGTGATGACCGAGCGCTGCGGATGCGTCTCCGCCTCCTCCGGGGAGAGCTTTCCGGTCTTCAGGAGCTCGTTGACGAGCGAGTGATCCTCGGTGATCTGCTCGATCTCGCGGCCGCGGACGAGATATGCGCGCGAGTCGCCGACGTGGCCGATCACCACGCCGCCGTCCTCCACGAGCGCAACGGTCATCGTCGTCCCCATTCCCGACGTGGCGGGATCGACGCTCGATCGCTCGTGCACGCGGCGGTTCGCCTCCTGGATGAGGGACGCGACCTTCTCGGGGCCGGTCAGGCGGCCCGCGTCCGTGTCCTCGAGCGCTGCTGCGGCGAGCTTCGATGCGATCTCGCCCGCCTGCGCCCCGCCCATGCCGTCGGCGACGGCGAAGAGCGGCGGCGCGAGGACGAACGCGTCCTCGTTCCGTCGGCGCTTGCGGCCGGTATCGGTCTTCGCCGCGTAGGCGCCGACGACGGTCACGCCTCGAACCTCAGGTCGGTCTCGCCGACGCGGACGACGTCGCCGGGCGTGAGACGCCTCGCGCCGTCGATGCGGATGCCGTTGACGTACGTGCCGTTCGTCGAGCCGAGGTCGCTGACCCAGACGCCGTCCCGTCGCGGCTCGAATCGGACGTGGCGCGACGATGCGAACTCGTCGCCGTCGATCGCAACGTCGTTCTGGCTTCCACGTCCGACGGTGAGCGGCGCCGAGTCGACCGAGAACTCGTCGCCTTCGTCGAGCACCGGGCTCTCCTGCACGACGAGCCGTCCGCCGGTGGCAACCGCCACGGCCCCGGCGGCGAGGGGCGGCATGATGAAGCTCTCCTGCGCCGGGCTGACGCGCATGTCGCGCGAGACCGTGCGGATGATCCGCCAGATCAGCAGGTACAGCATGACGAGGAATGCGATCTTCAGCGCGAGGAGGACCTCCTCGAGCCGCGTGCTCGCGAGGATCATTCGCGCTCCGTCGAGAAGGTCACCTCGGTCGAGCCGACGGTGAAGCTGTCGCCTGGGTCGAGTTTCGCGCGCTTGACCCGCCGGCCGTTGACCTCGACGCCGTTCGTCGAGTCGAGGTCGACGATCCAGAAGCTCGTCCCCTCCTGCCGGAGCTCCGCGTGACGGCGGGAGATGTTCGCGTCCTCGATCTGAATGTCGCACTCGCGCGACCGGCCCAGGACGACCCGCCGCTTGTCGACCCGAAGCCGCCGGCCCGCCCAGGAGAGGACGGCGACCTCGCGCTCGAGCCCGAGCTCCTCCGGCGATGCGGCCTCGGTGTCCTGCGTCGCCACCGGGTGCTTGTAGATCATCGTCGCGCCCGCCTCGACCTGCTCGTCGGGCTCGTCGGGACGATGGCCGTGACGTGGCTGCACCATGCGCGTCGCGATCCCGAACTCACCGAGCGCGAGGTCGCCGTCGGTCTCGAGCGCGACGCGCGGCGGAGTCAGCAGCGCGTAGCTCTCGCGGCGCGCGTGCTCGGCGACATACTCCTCGAGCTCGGAGAGGAGCGAGTTCTCGTAGCCGTCGAACTGCTGCCGGTCGGCGTCGGAGAGGTAGACCGTGTACTCGTTCGGGACGTACACACGCGAGACGGAGACGACCTTGTGGTCGTCCATCTCCTTCGCGAGCTTTCGTGCGAGCTCGACCGGCTGGACGTTCGTCCGAAACGCGCGGCCGAAGACACCCTCGAAGAGGGCTTCGATCTTCTGTTCGATCGCCCGCAGCACCATGGTTGCGCGGCTGAGGTTACCCCCAAGGGGCGTTGATTACGCCCGACGAGCGCGAAGGACCACGGCGGCGGCTGTCAGCCAGGCTGCAAACGCGAGCGGGACCGCAGGAGCGGACGGCACCGCGACCACCGTCGCGACGAGCATCGCCGCCCCGAGGACGGCTGCGCCCCAGCGCCCGCGTGCGTGCGCGTACGGGAGGGCGAGCGCGACGGCCGCGAAGACCGCCGCCTCGAAGAGAAGCGCGGGGTGCGCGCCTGCGGCGCGAGCGAGCGTTCCGGCAACGTCGAGCGGGTCGCGGGCGCCGGCGACACCGAGGCCGAGCGGCGGCGCCGAGCCGACGAGCGGGAGGGCGGTATGGCGGATCCCGGCAACGAGCCCGGCGACGACCACCGCGGCGCCCGCCTGTGCGGCACGGCGCGGCGCTGCCCGCAGCGTCGCGGCCGCGAGCGGAACGAGTGCGAGCGCGCTGAGGGGCGCGAGCAGCGGCCCGAGAGCGAACAGGAGGCCGCCGCGGGGCTCGCGCCAGCAGAGGACGATCCACGCGAGCGCGAACGCCGCGTAGACGAGTGCGAGCCCGAGCGAGACGTTGCCGAGCGGGAGCACCGGCACCGCAAGCGTGAAGGCGAGGCCCGCGAGCGGACGGAAGGCGGTGAGCCCCGCCGCCAGGACGGCGAGGGCGACGGCCCAGCCGTGCGGGAAGAAGGGGAGCGACGCTGCGGTCCAGCCGGCGAACGCGGCGGCGAGGGCGGCCGCGCCTGCGCGGCCGGCCTCGGTCGGGACCGAGATGCCGAGGGCGCGCGCCCGTTTCCGCCGCCGGTGCGCGGCGGCGCCGCGCAGCGCGGCGGCGAGATCGGCGGCCGACGGGCGGCGCGTGGGGCTCTGCGAGAGCGCGCGGTCGACGAGCTGGAGGAGCTGCTTCGGCAGGTCGGGCCGCATCGTCGCGAGCGAGGGGGCGCCGGACTCGATCGCCCGCGCCGTCTCGAGCATCGAAGTGTGCCAGAACGGATGCCGCCCCGCGAGCGACTCCCAGAGCATGACGCCAACCGCCCACACGTCGGCCGCCTCGGTCGCGTCGTCGCCGGCGAGGCGCTCGGGGGAGATGTACGCGAGCGTGCCGGGGACGTCGCCCTGCGCCGTGAGCGTCTCCGCCTCCGCCATCCGCGCGAGCCCGAAGTCGAGGAGCTTTGCCGCGACGCGGTCGCCCTCGGCGAGGAGGACGTTCGACGGCTTCACGTCGCGATGGAGGATCCCCGCCTTGTGCGCGTGTGCGAGCCCCTCCGAGACCTGCGCGCAGGCCTCGACCGCGTCGGCGTCGTCGAGCTCGCCGGCCCGCAGCGACTCGCGGAAGGTCCGCCCGGGGATGAACTCGTAGGCGATGTAGACGTGCCGGGCGTCCCGGGCGAAGGAGTACGCGCGGAGGCAGCTCGGATGGCGGAGCTTCGCGGCGGCGGAGGCCTCGCGCTCGGCGCGGGCCGCGGCCTTCCCTTCGCGGGCCACGATCTTGAGCGCGACGTCGAGGCCGGTCTTCTCGTCTCGCGCCAGCCAGACGGATCCCGACCCGCCGCTGCCGAGCGGACGCAGGGGCCGGTAGCGACCGAGGACGGGCTCGCTGTGCTGGAGCGCGAGCGCGGAGGACACGGTCAAGTCAGGTTGGCGACAACCGGCGGATTTCCTCTGATTTGACGCCGAAGCCAGGCCCCCGCGTGGTGCGGAGCGGAAGCGAGGGATGAACGACTGGGGCCTGGCACCGGAAAACGTTTTGTGGGGCGGTTACAGTCTGGCCCGGCCACATGACGTCGTACGACGACGACATCGAGTTCGACTTCTTCGACGAGCCTGAGACGGAGGAGGCCCCGCGCCCCCGCCGCCGCGTGCGCCGCGAGCGCTCCGGCCCGCCGCGGCCGCCGTCGCCGCCGACAGGCCTCGTCCCGCTCGCGCGCCTCGTCGGGCTCATCGCGATCGCGATCGCGATCGTCGTCGCATTCGTCTTCTGGGTCGGCGCGTGCCAGGGGAAGAGCACGCACGACCAGTACGCCTCGTACGCGACGAAGGTGCGGTCGATCGCGTCGAGCTCCGACGCACTCGGCCGCGAGTTCGCGTCGAAGCTCGTCTCCGGCGGCCTCAAGCAGGCCGACCTCGAGCAGAGCCTCCAGCAGTACGCGCAGCAGGAGCAGCAGGAGTACGACCAGGCGCAGCAGATCCGCCCGCCCGGCCCGCTCCGCCAGATCCACCAGCAGCTCGTCGACTCGATCGAGCTGCGCGCCAAGGGTCTCGCCGCACTCGGCCAGGTGCTCGCGCAGCGGACCGCGAAGAACACATCGGCGACGGTCGACGCGCTCGCCGCGCAGGCGGAGCTCCTCACCGCGAGCGACGTCGTGTGGGAGCAGCTCTACCGCGTCCCGGCGACGGAGCAGCTGAAGACCGAGAGCGTCACCGGCGTCGTCATCCCGAAGTCGTCGTTCGTCCCGAATACGGAGCTGATCAGCGCGCGGTCGTTCGGCGTCCTCCTGAACAACATGAAGGGCGCGTCCACGGGTGGCACCCCGTCCGGGTTGCACGGCTCGCAGCTCGTCTCCGTTGTGGCGAACCCGGGCGCGACGACGCTGACGACGGCAACCGCGACGACGGTGAAGGTCTCCGCAGATCTCGCGTTCGCCGCGACGGTGGAGGACTCCGGCAACTTCCAGGAGAACGGTGTCGTCGTGCATCTCACGATCACCGCAGGCACGACGACGATCAAGCGCACGCAGACGATCCAGACGATCGCGCCGAAGACGCAGCAGACCGTGTCGTTCGGGAACTTCAACCTGCCGACGGCGGCGTTCGGGAACCGGGCCACCGTGAAGGTCGACGTCGCGCCGGTGCCGGGTGAGACGAACACGTCGAACAACACCGCGACGTACACGGTGTTCTTCACGCTCGGCTGATGCACGTCAGCACCTCCGCCGCAGCCTGGATCGCAATCGGCGCCGCCGCGGGGGCCGCGCTCGCCGTGCTCCTCCTCGTCGCGTGCTTCGCCGCGCTGCGCCGGATGCGCAAGTCGCAGCTCGTCCTCCTCGGTGGCGGGAAGTCGGACCTCGTCGACTTCGCGGTCTCGCTCCAGAGCCGGATCGACGATCTCCACCGCGCGGTGGACGAGATCGCCGCGGGGCTGGCGCGGGTCGACCGCCGCGTCGACGAGAGCGTCTCGCGCACTGCGATCGTCCGCTACGACGCCTACGAGGGGAGCGGCGGCCACCAGTCCTCGTCGTTCGCCATGCTCGACTCCGCCCGGAGCGGCATCGTCGTCAGCGCCATCCAGGGCCGGGACTACGCCCGCATCTACGTCAAGGAGATCGAGCACGGACGCGCCGCGGTCGCCCTCTCCCCGGAGGAGCTGGAGGCGGTCGAGCGGGCTATGGCCTCGTAGCAGTCAGGTCTCGCTGGTACCTTTCCGCCCAGGAAATGGGGCATGTCCTCGTGCTGAACGCCAGTTACGAGCCGCTGAACGTGTGCACGGTGCGGCGGGCGCACGTGCTCGTTTTCAAGGGGAAGGCCGAGGTGATCGAGCATCTCGACCAGCCGCTGCGCTCGGCAACGGGCAGCTTCATCCGGCCGCACGTGATCCGGCTCGTCACCTACGTCCGCGTTCCACGCGCGATCCAGCGGAAGATCTCCCGCCGTGCGCTCTTCGCCCGAGACGGCTGGCGGTGCGTCTACTGCGGCACGTCGGGCGGGCGGCTCACCCTCGACCACGTCGTCCCCCGGTCGAAGGGGGGCGAGTCGGTGTGGGAGAACGTCGTCACCGCCTGTGCGCCCTGCAACCTGCGCAAGGGCGACCGAACGCTCGAGCAGGCCGGGATGGAGCTGCACACGCCGCCGCGGCCGCCGCAGCCGGTCCTCTTCATCAAGCTGGCCGCCCCTCGGATCCCGCACGGGTGGACGCAGTACCTCGGCGAGCTCGGAACCGCGACCGCGTGATGTGACATGTGACGACCGGCATACCCGGCAACGTATGCCGGGTATGAAGATCCTCGTCACCCTCGCGATCGCCGTCGCCCTCCTCGCCGGCGGTGCCGATGCGGCCACCACGGCGGCATCCACCGACACGGTCACGGTCACCGGCACGGGAACCGTCACCGCCGTGCCCGACCAGGCGTCCTTCTCCTTCACGGTGCAGACGAAGGGCAAGACCGCGTCCGCGGCGCTGACGCAGAACGGCACCACGACGAAGGCCGTCATCTCCGCCGTCGAAGCGGCCGGCGTCCCCGAGGCGAACATCCAGACGCAGCAGGTCTCGCTCGATCCGCTCACCTCGAGCGACGGGAGCACGATCACCGGCTACACCGCGTCGAACACGATCGGGGTCTCGAAGCTCGCGATCGGAAAGTCGGGCGCGATCGTCGATGCAGCGGTCGGCGCAGGCGCGAACGGCGTGTCCGGCCCCTCGCTCGACGTCTCGTCGCAGGACGCGCTCTACGCGAACGCGCTGAAGGCCGCGGTCGCCCAGGCGAAGTCAAAGGCGCAGGTGCTCGCCGAAGCGACCGGCCACAGCCTCGGCGGCGCCGTCACGATCGTCGAGGGAAGCGGTGTGACGCCGCTGCCGTTCGCGGTCGGCGCGGCAGCGAAGAGCGACACGCCGGTCGAGGCGGGCACGCAGCAGATCCAGGCGACCGTCACGGTCACCTACAGCCTGAACTAGCCCTTTTCGACGGGGAGCGGGAGCGTCGACCAGTCGCTCCACGACCCGGGATAGAGCACGCCGTTGCGCCCGCGCAGGTGCGCGCGGTGGAGGACGACGCAGGCGGTGACGCCCGAGCCGCAGTAGGCGACGAGCTCGCCGCCGGGGAGGTCGGGCTGCGGCTCGTTCCACGGCGCGTTGAGGGCGCCGGGGATGCGGCCCGGCGTCGCATCGACCGGATTCGCCTCGCCGCGCCACCGCGCCGGGGTGCGCGCGTCGACGAGGACGAGCCCGGGGTCGGCGAGCCGGCGGGCGAGCGCGGCGGCGTCGATCGTGTCGTCCTCGCGTCCACGCGGCACGAACTCGGCCGGCTCGACCTCCTCGTCACCGGTCGCAAGCGGGCCTTCCCAGACCTCGATGCCGCCTGCGAGCACGGCGCAGTCGTCGTGGCCGAAGTGGCGGAGGAGCCACCACAGCCGCTCGGCGCCGCCCGACGTCCCGTAGGCGACGACGAAGACGCCGGTGCCGATGCCGGCGCGCGAGGCCGCCGCGGCGAATTTCTCTGCCGACGGGAGCGGGTGTCGTCCCTGGCCCTGAGCCGAGATGTCCGAGAGGTCCTCGTCGAGGTCGAGGAACGACGCCCCGGGCACGTGGCCGGCGCGATAGAGGGCTCGGCCGCGCTCTGGCGCGCCCAGCTCCCAGCGGCAGTCGACGAACTGATACCGCACCTCCGGGATTGTTTCGGGTCGCGACAACGGGTACAACGGGCAATGGATGCGCAGGCGGCTTCTCGTCGTCGCAGGTGTCGTTGCCGGCATGGGGGTGCTGGCGGCCGGGGCAACGGCCGCCGCCCGGAGTGCGTGGCCGGCTCCCAGCGTCGAAATCTCCTCGGGCGCGCTCGTGCACGTCTCGGTCCCGCGTCTCGCGGGTCGGATCGCCGGCATCCGCGTCCTCACCGCCTCCGGCACCGCGATCCCGGTTCGCGTCAGCGGCGGGGACGTCTGGCCGGAGCGCCTCCTCGGGCAGGGGCAGCGACTCGTCGTCGAGGTGACCGTCCGTCGTCCGGGTTGGGTCGGCTGGCTCACCGGGCGCGACGTGCACCGCACGCTCGCCGTGACGACGCCGAGCGTGCACGTGCGCTCGCAGCTGCTGCACGTCCGCGACGGCGCGCCCGTGACCGTGGGCTTCGACGCGGCGGCGCAGGTAGTCGCGGTCGACGGGTCGGTCCACCGCCGGAGCGAGCCGGCGGCCTTCCTCACACTCGGCATGGTTGCGCACGGCGTGACGGCGGCGGGCAGCGTCGAGGTCGCCGCTGCGCCGCGCGCGTGGCAGCGGCTCTCCGCGCCGGTTCGCGTCAGCTGGTTCCCGCTCGGCGTCAGCCGTGCCGTCGTCGCGAGCCCTGCGCCGGGCAAGCGGCTCGCCCCGAACGAGCGCCTGACGCTGACGTTCTCGTCTCCGGTCGGCGCGGCCGCTCCGCGCATCCGGTCGGCGGCCGCCGGCACGTGGCGCATCGTCGACGACCACACGGTCTCGTTCGAGCCGGCCGCCCTCGGGTTCCCGCTCGGCGGGTCCGTCCGCGTCGTCCTGCCGCAGAAGCTCCGCGCCGTGCTGCCGGCGACCGGGCGCGTCGTGCACACGCTCGACTGGCCGGTCGCGTCGGGCTCGATGCTGCGGCTTCAACAACTCCTTGCGCAGCTCGGCTATCTCCCGCTGCGGTGGAGCGGTCCCGCGGTCGCCGCCACCGCGTCGGCGCAGCTCGAAGCGGCATTGTCGCCGCCTGACGGGAGCTTCACGTGGCGGTACGCGCACGTGCCGAGCCGGCTCGGCACGTTCTGGCTGCCCGGTCGCGCGAATCTCCTGACGCGCGGCGCACTCATGCGCTTCGAAGACGCACACGCGCTTCCCGCCGACGGCGTCCCGAGCCCGGCCGTGTGGCGGGCGCTCTTCGCGGACGTGATCGCCGGCAAGCGCAACACGGACGGCTACAGCTTCGTCGTCGTGCACGAATCGGTGCCGCAGTCGATCGCCGTCTGGCACGACGGCAAGATCGTCGCCACGTCGCTCTCGAACACCGGCATCGCGCAGGCGCCGACGGCGCTCGGCACGTATCCCGTGTTCGAGCACATCTCGAGCGGAACGATGAGCGGGACGAATCCGGACGGGTCGCACTACAACGACCCGGGCGTGCGCTGGATCAGCTACTTCAACGGCGGCGACGCGATCCACGCCTTCTACCGCGCGTCGTACGGGACGCCGCAGAGCCTCGGCTGCGTCGAGCTGCCGTACACCGCGGCCGAGCAGGTCTGGCCGTACACACCCGTCGGCACACTCGTTACAGTCGAGCAGTAGTGGGCTTCACCGTTCGCAACCTGAAGGGCGACGTCGACGACGCGGCGACCGCGTTCGGCCTTTCGCCCGACCTGGAGGCGCGCTTCGCGCGCAAGCCGCTCGAGTCGAAGCAGGTCGCGATCAGCTACCAGCGGCTGCAGCCAGGGTTCCGCATCCCGTTCGGGCACAAGCACGAGGCGCAGGAGGAGATCTACATCGTCCTTTCCGGCAGCGTGCAGGCGAAGCTCGACGACGACACGGTCGAGCTGGCGCAATTCGACGCGCTCCGGGTCGACCCGGAGACGATGCGCGGATTCGAGGCCGGCCCGGACGGCGTCGAGCTCCTCGCTGTCGGCGGGCCGGTCGGCGACAAAAACGACGCCGAGCTCGTCAACGGCTGGTGGACGTAGAGCGTCGCTCGAGCGAGAGCACGTCGCGCCAGATGCCGTCGCGCTCGCCGAGGCCCTCGTGCACGCCGACGACCCGGAAGCCGCACGACGTGTGCAGCGCGACGCTCGCCTCGTTCTCCGGGAAGACCCCGGCGAGCAGCGTCCAGTAGCCGTCCGCCTCCGCGCGCGCGATCAGCTCCTGCAGCAGCGCCCGGCCGACACCGCGGCCGCGGGCAGCCGTGCCGACGTAGACGCTCTCCTCGGCGACACCGCGATAGCAGCGCCGGTCGGAGTACGGCGAAAGCGCGGCCCAGCCGACGACGCCGCTCTCGTCCTCCGCGACAAGACGCAGCGCGGAATGCGCTGCGTCCCACCGCTCCCATGTCGGCACGTCGCTCTCAAACGTCGCGTCGCCGGTTGCGATGCCGTCGGCGTAGATGCGCGCGACCGCAGGCCAGTCCGACTCGCCGAGCGCGCGAATCTTCAGACTGCGATGGCCTCCTCCGCGAAAATGGGCACGGTCTCGATCGTCTGAAGGATCCGCCCAGCGATGCGGTACGGATCGCCGAGCGAGTTCGGCCGCCGGTCCTCGAGGTAGCCGCGGTAGCCGTCGTTCACGAAGCTGTGCGGGACGCGGATCGACGCGCCACGGTCGGCGACGCCGTAGTTGAACCGGTCGATCGACTGCGTCTCGTGCAGGCCCGTGAGCCGGAGATGGTTGTCTGGTCCGTACACGGCGACGTGCTGGTCCTTGTACGCGTCGAAGGCCGCCATCAGCGCAGTGAAGTACTCCTCGCCGCCGACGAGGCGCATGTACCTCGTCGAGAAGTTCGTGTGGAGACCGGATCCGTTCCAGTCGAGCTCTGCGCCGAGCGGCTTGCAGTGCCAGTTGATGTCGATGCCGTAGCCCTCGCAGAGCCGCATGAGGAGGTATCGAGCGACCCAGAGATCGTCGGCTGCCCGCTTCGAGCCCTTGCCGAAGATCTGGAACTCCCACTGCCCCTTTGCGACCTCGGCGTTGATTCCCTCGAGGTTGATGCCCGCCTCGAGGCAGAGGTCGATGTGCTCGTCGACGATCCGGCGAGCGACGTCGCCGACGTTCTTGAAGCCGACGCCCGTGTAGTACTCGCCCTGCGGCGCAGGGAAGCCCTCCTTCGGGAAACCGAGCGGGGCGCCGTCGCGATAGAGGAAGTACTCCTGCTCGAAGCCGAACCACGCATCGGCG
>DASXLN010000065.1:0-6568 GCA_036496165.1 Gaiellaceae bacterium
CACAGTCACAGACGACCGAGGCTCTGGCCGACCGGGTGGAGGAGGTCTACGAGCGCGTCGCCTCACGCCGGCGCAGCCACACAGCCCGCCCCCCCTTCGAGGAGCGCGACTGGATCGTCGCCGACCTCCACCTGCATACCAGCTGGTCGCACGACTGCTCGATCGACGTCGATGACTTGCTCGACCACGCAGAAGCCCAGGGTCTCGGCGCGATCGCGGTCACCGACCACAACGTCTTCGGCGGCGCGCTCGAGGCGCTCGAGCGCGCGCGGAGCCGGAAGATCGTCGTCATCCCGGGGGAGGAGGTGAAGACCGACGGGCAGGGCGAGGTGATCGGCCTCTTCCTGAGCGAGGAGATCCCGCGCGGGATGTCGTTCGCCGACACCGTTGCCGCCATCCGCGCGCAGGGCGGCCTCGTCTACGTGCCGCATCCGTTCGACCGGATGCATGCGATCCCGGAGCCGGCAACTCTCCACCGCCATCTCGCCGAGATCGACATCCTCGAGGTCTACAACGCGCGCCTCCTCTTCGAGGCGTACAACGAGGAGGCCCTTCGGTTCGCGCGCAAGTACAACCTCACCTCAGGCGCGGGCTCCGACGCGCACGTCCTTCCGGGCGTCGGGACGGGCGCGGTGCGCATGCGCCCCTTCACCGGCCCGGAGGATTTCCTCGTCTCGCTCCGAAGCGCCGAGATTCTGCGGCGCCCGAAGTCGCTCGCGTACCTCCAAGGGCTGAAGTGGGTCGCCCAGGCCAAGGAACGGGTCCGGTGACCCCGAATCGTTGTCCGGGGCAGACGTGACCGTGGCGACCGACGAGATCTACGAGAAGTACCTGCAAAAGGCAATCACCGAGATCAACGCTCTCGGTGACGAAGTCGCGCAGGCGGGCGCCGGCGCGCGCGTGCCCGTCGTCGGCTCGGGGCACCCGCTCGCCGACGTGATGCTGCTGAAGTACGCGCCGCGCCCGTCGGAGCTGCAGGAGGGCGTCGCGTTCTTCGGACGCTCCGGCAATGCGGTCCTCAAGTCGCTGCAGCGGCTGCACGTCGACCCGATGGCGATCTACGGGACGAACTGCCTGAAGTTCGCGGAGGGCTCGGAGGAGGAGTCGCGGCCGTTTCTCCTCCGCGAGCTCCACATCGTGCAGCCGAAGCTCGTCGTCGTCATGGGCGACCAGGCGCTCGCGTTCCTGAACGGGCTCGAGTTCCCGCTCGCGCAGCCGGTCGAGGCGAAGGAGGGCGAGCGGCAGTCGTTCACGCCGACGATCGACGCGATCTACACGCCGGACATCGACGCGTCGCTCGACGAGCAGGCGGAGAAGACGCGCTTCTGGAACGCGTTCAAGCCGCTCGGCGAGTGGTGGGAATCTCTTCCGCCGTACTGAGATTCGCCGCGGTCGCCGCCGCGGTGCTCGCGTGGTTCATCGCGGCGCCGCACCTGCCGGGGCTGTCGCTGTGGACCGACATCGTCCTCGTCAGCTTCGTCGTCATGCCGGGGACGCTCCTGCTCGTGCCGCTCGCGCTGCCGCTGCGGGACCGGTGGTGGCTGCCGGCCGCTGCCGCAGTGCTCGCGCTCGCCGCGTTCGGCTTCGCCGAAGCCGGGTGGGGACTCCCGGAGAACTTCGCGAAGCTCTTCGCCGCCGTCTTCGCCGGCTGGGCGTTCCTGCGGCTGTTCGAGCAGCTGTCGTGGGTCGTGATCGTCGCGATCGTCATCCCGTTCGTCGACTCGATCTCGGTGTGGCGCGGACCGACGCACTCGATCACGACGCACCACTTCCACGTCTACCTCGACGTCGCGATCGCGTTCGTCGTGCCGGCGAACCGCGCGGCGTACCTCGGCCCGCCCGACGTCCTCTTCTACGCGCTCTTCCTCGCCGCCGCCGCGCGCTGGAACCTGCGCGTCTGGTGGACGTGGATCGCGACGACGTTCATGTACGGCTTCACGATCGTGCTCGCCAACGCCGCCCACGTCGGCGGCCTGCCGGCGCTGCCGTTCCTCTCCTTCGGCTTCCTCCTTGCGAACGCGGATCTGTTGTGGAAGCGGCTCAGACCCCGGAAGACGACGCCTTCTTCCCCGGAGTCGAGCTGACCGCGGACTCGCCGAACGTGAACGGCGCGCGGAACGACGCGATGACGGCGAAGATGATCCCGATCGCGACCGTGAACCAGCCGCCGCCGGAGTCGTAGCCGCTGAACACCATGGTGAAGCCGAGCGCGACCATGGTGAAGCACAGGAACCACGCCGGCCCCTGCACCCAGAAATGGAACCGCTTCACCGGAGCGCCGACCTGCACGTGCAGGTTCGCGTCCGACTGGATATCCGCCGCATCGATCCGGGCCGCAACCGGAGGAGCAGAATCGGTCATGCCTGCCTCCGTGTTCCCGAGTTGACCGGCGGACTCTATATCTTCGGCCTCGTGTTGGCGAGCGTCCATTCCGTCGTCCATTGGGCTGACAACGGCGGCTACAACTTCGTCAGCGGGCCGCTCGCCGACATCACGCTCGCGACGGCGTTCTTCAGCTGGCTCTACCTCTTCCTCCGCCACCACAACTGCCATGTGCAGGGGTGCTGGCGGCTCGAGTTCCATCCGCACCCGGATCACGGCCACCCGGTCTGCCGGCATCACTACCCGCACGCCGACAAGATCAAGGCCTAGGCGCGTTCGAGCAGCGCCACCGCCTCGACGTGCGGCGTGTGCGGGAACATGTCGACCGGCGTGACGCGGAGGAGCTCGTAGCCGTACTCCTCGCGCAACACCTTCGCGTCGCCGGCGAGCGTCGTCGGGTTGCACGAGACGTAGACGAGCCTCGGCGCGCCGAGGCGGCCGAGATGACGGAGCGCCTTCCCGGCGAGGCCGGCGCGCGGCGGGTCGACGACGACGACCTCCGGTGAGCCGGAGCGTTCGACGAGCTCCTCGACGACCTGGCCGACGTTGCCGGCGAAGAACGCGGCGTTCGTGACCCCGTTCAATTCCGCGTTCTCGAGCGCGCACGCGACCGACTCCTCCGACACCTCGATCCCCCACCCCGTCAGCGCGTTGCGCGCGAGCGTGAGGCCGATGGTGCCGATCCCGCAATAGAGATCCCACACCGTCTCGTCGCCGGTCAGCGCGGCCGCCTCGGCCGCGAGCCCGTACAGCTTCTCGGCCATCGTCGTGTTCGTCTGCAGGAACGCGTTCGGCCGGACCCGGAAGCGGAGTCCGGACATTTCCTCTTCGATCCACTCCTCACCCCAGAGGAGCTTCGTCGGCAGATTGGTCACCTCGGCCGGCGTGTCGTTCACCGACCAGTGGACGGAGCGCACCTCGGGGAAGCGGCGGACGACGTCGACAAAGTAGCCGGGCTCGAAGCGCTCGCCCGGCGCGGTGACGAGCTGCACGAGCGCCTGTCCCGTGTTGCGCCCCTCACGCACGACGAGATGGCGGAGATAGCCCGTGTTGTCGCGCTGCGAGTACGGCTCGAGCCCCTCCTCGCGCGCCCAGTCGCGCACGGCGTTGCGGATGCCGTTGCCGAGATCGGTCGTGAGCCAGCACTTGTCGATCTGGAGCACCTCGTCCCAGCGGCCGGCTCGATGGAAGCCGAGCGCAGGCCCGTCGGGCGTCTGCGTGAACGAATACTCGAGCTTGTTGCGGTAGTGGAAGATCTCGGGCTCGCACGGGACGATGTCGCGCAGCGGCGGGTCGGCGATGCCGCCGAGCCGCTGCAGCGCGTCGCGCACCTGCGCGTGCTTCTGCTCGAGCTGCGTCTCGTACGCGAGATCCTGGAAGCGGCAGCCGCCGCACGCGGGGTAATGCGCGCACGACGCCTCGACGCGATGCGGACCGGCGCGGAGGACGTCCGTCGCGAGCGCCTCCGCGTAGCCACGCTTCACCTTCGTGACGCGCGCGCGGACGCGCTCGCCGGGAAGCCCGCGGCGAACGAAGACGACGTACCCGTCGAGGCGAGCGACGCCGTTGCCGCCGTACGCGAGCGACTCGACCTCGAGCTCGACTTCCTCATTCTTCGTGACGGGCGCGGCCATCGGGCCAGCGTAGTCGGCCTACGAGTACGGCGGGTGGAGCGGCAGGATCAGCGGAGGCCGCGGCTTCTGCGAGAAGTCGAAGTCCTTCGCGAGGTTCCCGAGGACCGGCGCGTTCTCGCGCACGTCGGGACGAGTGTCCGGGCGCCCGTCCGTCTTCGGGTCGATGCGGGCACCCCCGAGGAAGTCGTCCTCGATGAATTTCAGGTAGGCGTCGTGACTCAGAACTTGGTGGTCGATGAATCCGCGCCGCGCGTACGGCGAGATGACGAGCCCGGGGACGCGCAGCCCGTAGCCCTGCCCGTCGACGTGCGGCGGCACGACGTGGTCGTAGAAGCCGCCCCAGTCGTCCCAGCTGAGGAAGATCGCCGTCGACGGCCAGTCCTTGCTCCGCATCACTGCGTCGACGAGGCTCGTCACGTACGCCTGGCCGCGCGACACGAGCGCGGGCGGATGCTCGCTCACCGCTTGCGCGGGCGTGATCCAGGACACCGCCGGCAACGAGCCGTCGTGCGCCGCGCGGTAGAAGTCCTGCAGCCGCGCGACGTTGCCGAGCTGCCTGTCGTTCCGCACGGTGTCGAAGTACGGGAGCGGGTTCCAGATGCCGGGCGTCTTCGCGTTCTGCGCGACGGCAGGGCAGAACATCCCGTCGTCGGCGCAGTCGGGCTGGCCGCCCTTGGCGACGTAGTAGCGCCAGCTGACGTGCGCCTTGTGCAGCAGGTACGTGAGGTCGGTCCAGGCGTAGTCGGGCGTCGCACCCGTCGTGTTCTGCGGCTCGCCCGGCGGGGAGCCCGGCGCCTGCACCGCGGCGTGACAGCTGGCCGGATCGCCCGTCCTCGTGCACTTCGCCGACCACCCGGAGACCATGTACAAGTGCGCGGGCAGGCTCCACGAGAGATCCGGCTGGAACATGTGGTCCTGCAGAACGAAATGGCGCGCGTACGTCCAGTAGTTCGGGATCTCGTGCCAGTCGTGGTAGCCCATGACGTCGGGCGCCTTCGGCGCGAGCGAGCATGTCGGCGCGTCGACGTGAACGACGCACGCGAGCCTGCGTCCGGACGTCGCCTGGCGGATGAAGCCGTCCATCCTCCCGCGGTCGATGTCGCGGACCGCGTTCACGTGGTCGTGGGGGCCGCCGGCGTTGCGATTCTTGGTGTCGTGGAACGGCCGCCGGCACCCGCCTCGCGGCTGGGGCACGCACACGTTCTCGGGAAAGCCGTCCGCGCCCGGGTACGTGCCGAAATAGGAGTCGAACGACCGGTTCTCCTGCATGATCACGACGACGTGCCGGATCAGGTGGATGCCCGCAGGCCGGCCGCTCGCGCCCGTCGCGGTCACCGCGGCGCACACGACGGCGAGGGACGCAACGAGAGCCCGCAGCACGCCTCGAAGGTAGGGCGCGATTGTTGAGCTGAGATTGAGCCGCGGTTACTGCAGTGTGGTGACGTACACCTTGCGCTGCCGCGGCCCGTCGTACTCGCAGAAGTAGATGCCCTGGTAGGTGCCGAGTGCGAGCCGTCCGTCCCGCAGCGGGATGAGCACCTGTGACCCCGTCAGCGTCGCGCGGACGTGCGACGGCGCGTTCGGGCCGTCGGGATCCTCGGTGTGCTTCCACTGCCAGTCCTCTTCGACGACCTTCTGGAGCGCGCTTTCGATGTCCTCGCCGACGAGCGGGTCGGCGCCCTCGTTGATCGTCACGCCCGCGGTCGTGTGCGGGACGTACACGAGGGCCGCGCTCGCCCCGTTCGCGTCGGCAATCGCCTCCTGAACCTGTCGCGTGATGTCGACGAGCTGGGTCTTGCGGTTGGTCTGGAGAGTGAGCTCCTGCATCGCGCGACTATCCTAAGCCGGGCCGTGGCGGAACCGCTGAGCCAGCGTCAGCTCGACGACTTGAGCGAGGACGCCGACCGCTTCATCGCCGAGCTGGACGAGGAGGCGTACCTCCACTTCTCCGGCCAGAAGGACGCCTACGAGCTGACGCCGATCTACGAGCGCCACGAGGAGCTGACGAAGCTCGAGACCGCGCTCGCCGTCGGTGCGTCGGTGGACGGCGACCGCGACACGCGCGAGCTGTGGCGCTTCGCCTGCGAGGGCTACCTCGGCAACTTCGTCCGCGAGGAGGACGAGCGGATCGCCGAGCTGGAGGCGACGCTGACGGCCACGGTGGACGGCGAGGAGGTCCCGTACCGCAACCTCCGCTCCGCGATCATGAACGAGCCTGACCGCGGCCGCCGCGAGCGCCTCGAGCAGGCCCGCAACGAGCTGACGGAGGAGCACCTCAATCCGCTGTATCTCAGTGCGAGCGACGTCGTGCACCGTGAGACCGCGCGGCTCGGCGCGACGACGTACGCCGACCTCTATCGCGGCTTCGGCTTCCGGCTCGACGAGCTCGCCGGACAATGCCGCGCTTTCCTCGACTCGACCGAGGGTCTGTGGGAGGACGCGGGCGACCGCTTCTTTCGCAGCCGCATCGGACTCGGCATCGGCGAGGCGGAGCGCTGGGACGTCGCGCGCGTCTGGCGCGGCGCCGACTGGGACGCCGCGTTCCCCGTCGC
>DASXLN010000066.1:0-7352 GCA_036496165.1 Gaiellaceae bacterium
TTCGAGCCGCCCGATCCCGAGCCGGAGACGTTCGACCCGGAGCTGTACGGCAACCTCAAGGTCGGGTCGGAGCGCGCAATCCTCGACGTCCTCGGCGAGAGAGCCGCGATCGCGCGCGCCGGCCTGATCGTCGGGCCGCACGATCCGACCGACCGTTACACGTACTGGCCGCGGCGGCTCGCCGAGGGCGGCGAGGTGCTCGCGCCCGGCTCGCCGGAGCAGCCGGTGCAGCTGATCGACGCACGCGACCTCGGGGCGTTCCTCGTCCGGCTCGCGGAGGACCGGACGAGCGGCGTGTTCAACGCCACCGGGCCGGCCGAGCCCATGACGCTCGGCGAGGCGCTCGCGCGCAGCGGCGGCGGCAGCCTCGTCTGGGTCGACGACCAGACGCTGCTCGATGCCGGCGTCGGGCCGTGGATGGAGCTGCCGCTCTGGCTCCCCGGAGACGAGTACGCAGGGCTGCTGCGCGCCGACATCTCGCGGGCGCTCGCGGCAGGGATCGAGTTCCGCCCGCTCGAGGAGACGGCGCGCGACACGCTCGCGTGGAGCAAGGAGGCGGGGGAGTTGCGGCCGACGCTCTCGCGCGAGAAGGAGCACGAGCTCCTCGCAGGTGCCTGAGCTCTCGCAGAAGCTCGGCGCGAAGCCCGGCGCCGAGGTGCTCGTCTTCTTCACCACACGCCGCGACGAGCTCGAGCGGCGGTTCGCCGCGCTGAAGGCGACGCTCGCGCCCGCGGACGGCCTCTGGGTCGCCTGGCCGAAGAAGGCGGCGAAGCTCGAGACCGACCTCGACTTCGACACCGTGCAGCGGATCGGGCTCGCGCACGGGCTCGTCGACAACAAGAGCGCCGCGATCGACGAGCGCTGGCAGGCGCTCCGTTTCGTCTACCGTCGAAGCGACAGATGAGCACCCGCGTCAAGCGACATCCGGAACGGGGCGCGTACGACCGCGAGACGGTCGACGCGATCCTCGACGCGGGATTCCTGTGCCATCTCGGGTTTGTCGTCGACGGCCAGCCGTACGTCATCCCGACGCTGCATGCGCGTGTCGACGACGTCCTCTACCTGCACGGCTCGCCGGCGAGCCGGATGCTGCAGGTGCTCTCCTCCGGCGCGCGCGTCTGCGCGACGGTGACCCACCTCGACGGCATCGTGCTCGCGAAGTCCGTGTTCCACCACTCCGTCAACTACCGCTCGGCCGTCGTCGTCGGCACGGCGGGCGCCGTCGAGGAGGACGAGAAGGCCGCCGCGCTCGAGGCGATCGTGAATCACATCGAGCCGGGACGCTGGGACGTCGCCCGGCAGCCCTCCGAGAAGGAGCTGCGGACGACGATGGTGGTCGCGCTGTCGCTCGAGGAGTGCTCGGCGAAGATCCGCACCGGGCCGCCGACGGATGCGCCGGGGGACGAGGACCTCGCCGTGCCGAGTGGGGTCGTGCCGCTACGGTTGATGCGCGGATGAGCACCTTCGAACGCCACACCCTCGACAACGGCCTGCGCATCCTGACGGCGAACCTGCCGCACGCCCAGTCCGTGACCTGCATGGTGATGCTCGCCGCCGGGTCGCGCTACGAGACGCCGGAGACGAACGGGATCGCGCACTTCTCCGAGCACATGTTCTTCAAGGGAACGGAGCGGCGGCCGGACGCACGCGCGATCGCCGGCGAGATCGACGCGATCGGCGGCGAGTTCAACGCCTTCACGAGCAAGGAGTCGACGGCCTACTTCGTCAAGTGCGCCGCGGAGCATCGCGACGTCGCCCTCGACGTCATCGTCGACATGCTGCGGAACTCCCGCTTCGACGGTGAGGAGATCGACCGCGAGAAGGGCGTCATCGTCGAGGAGATGAACATGTACTTCGACACGCCGCGGGACTTCATCGGCGGCGTGTACGAGCAACTGCTGTACGGCGACCAGCCGCTCGGCTGGGACATCATCGGGCGCAAGGAGACCGTGCGCGCGGCGACGCGCGAGACGTTTCTCTCCTATCTCGGCGCGTGGTACCACCCGGACCGCATGGTCGTCGGCATCGCCGGCCGCATCGGCGACGACGCCGTCGAGCGCGTGACCGAGCTCCTCGGAGACCTCCCGTCGGCACCGACCGGAGAGCCCCCGCCGGTGCAGCCGTACGCGAACGGTCGGGTGAAGGTCTTCACGAAGCAGTCCGACCAGGCGCATGTCATCCTCGGCGTCCCGAGCTACCGCCTCGACCATCCCGACCGATACGCGCTGCAGATGGTCGCCACGGTTCTCGGCGGCGGTATGTCGTCGCGCCTCTTCACCGAGGTGCGCGAGCGGCGCGGCCTCGCCTACTACGTCTTCGGCGTCAATCACAGCTACACGGACACAGGCTCGCTGTACTCGCAGGCCGGCGTCGACATCAACCGCATCGACGAGGCGCTGACGACGATCGCAACCGAGTTGAAGGGCATGGCCGCCGAGCGCGTACCCGACGACGAGCTCGAGAAGGCGCGCAGCTTCGCGAAGGGCCGCTTCGTCCTCCAGCTGGAGAATCCGCAGGGCCTGATCATGTACGGCCTGCGCAAAGAAGTGCTCGAACGCCGCGTGCCGGACGTGGAGGAGGTGCTCGCCGGGATCTCGGCGGTCACCGCCGACGACGTCAAGCGGGTCGCGGAGGACATCATCCGGGAGGATCGGCTCCGGCTCGCCGTGATCGGGCCGTTCGACGACCCGGAACGGTTCGAGAAGCTGCTCTAGTCTCTGGCGGTGCGCCGCCCGCGCGGACCGCTCTGGCACAACCCGGATTTCCTGCTCCTGTGGTCGGCGCAGAGCGTCAGCCAGGTTGGAAGCCAGGTCACGAATCTCGCGCTCCCGCTCGCCGCGATCCTCGTCTTGAAGGCCTCGACGTTCGAGGTGGCGGCGCTCAACGTCGTCGACCTCCTACCATGGGTGCTCTTCAGCCTGCCGGCCGGCGTCTGGGTCGATCGACTACGACGGAAGCCGCTGCTCGTTGCCGCCGATTGGGGACGGGCCGCCACGCTCGCGTCGATACCGGTCGCGTACGGGATGCACGCGCTGACGCTCGCGCAGCTCTTCGCTGTCGGCTTCGCCGCCGGGACGTTGACGGTGATGTTCGACGTGTCGTACCAGTCGTACCTTCCGTCGATCGTCCAACGCGGCGAGCTCGGGGACGGCAACTCGAAGCTCGAGGTGAGCAGATCCGGCGCGCAGGTCATCGGACCGGGGGTTGCCGGCGCGCTGATCGGCGCGATTACCGCCCCATACGCGATCGCCGTGGATGCGGTGAGCTTCATCTGTTCCGCACTGTTGCTCGGAGCCATTAGACGAGTGGAGGAACTGCCGGAGACGCTCGCCGAATCGCGGCGCCGCATGCGCGAGGAGATCGCGGAGGGCCTGCGCTTCGTCACCCGGCACCCGATTCTGGGGCCGATGATGGCATTCGTCGCCACCAGCAACTTCTTCGGGACTGTGACGAACGCCGTCCTGCTCGTGTTCGCGGTGCGGACGCTCCATCTCCGCGCGGCGACGATCGGGCTGATCTTCTCGCTCGCAAGCATCGGCACGCTCATCGGAGCGCTCACGGGCACGCGAATCGCGCGTCGTGTCGGTGTCGGGCCGGCCATGATCGGGCTCGCCGCGTTCAGCGGCTCAGCACTTTTTCTCGTACCGCTCGCCCGGGACGGCTACGCGATCCCGTTCATCGTCGCGGCCGAGTTCGTGTTCAGCTTCTGCGGGGTCGCGCTCAATGTGAACGGAATCAGCCTCGTCCAGACGATCACGCCTGACAGGCTGCTTGGACGCGCAAATGCTTCGCGGCGCCTCGTCGTGTGGGGCGTCATGCCGTTCGCGGGCCTCATCGGCGGGGCGCTCGGATCGAGCTTCGGTTTGCGCACAGCTCTCTGGGTCGGCGCGATCGGATGCGCGCTCGCATTCCTGCCACTCCTGGCCTCGCCCCTCCGTCACGTCAACGCGATCGAAGACGCGCTGGCGTTGGCCGACTAGGTCGGGATCGTCGCGAGGTCGGACTCGAGCAGGACGCGGTCGTCCTCGTCAGCGATCCGTTCTCCTGCCGAGCGCGCGCGGGCGAGCCACTCCCGCGCCGCCGCCTCGTCGCCGGCGACGGCATGCGCGCGGGCCAGCGCTTCGTACGCGAACGGCAGGTCGAACTCCTCGATCTCGTCCGGCGCCGACTCGCACAGCTCGAGGCACCGGCGAGCGTGGTGGAGCGCAGGCTCGGGCCGGCCGAGCACCGAGTAGACCCGCGAGCACTGCCACTCGCTGCGTGCGCGGTTGGCCACCGTCCCCACCTTCATCCAGTGGTGAGCAGAAGCGTGGGCGCAATGGAGAAGCTCGTCCGGGTCGCGGTCCGGGCTCTCCATGAGCGCCCACGTCCTGTTGAAGAGCTCGATCCCGAGCTCCCTATCCGTCGTCGCCACTCGCCTCCGCCTCGGCGCGGCTCTTGATCTCGTCCACGACCGTCGGGTCGGCGAGCGTCGTGGTGTCCCCGAGCTGGCGCTTGTTCGCAACGTCGCGCAGCAGGCGGCGCATGATCTTGCCGCTGCGGGTCTTCGGGAGCTCCGGCGTGAACACGATGTTCGCCGGCTTCGCGATCGCCCCGATCTTCTGTGCGACGTGGTTGCGCAGCTCCTCGAGCTTCTCGACCGAGGTCTCGATCCCGGACTTCAGCGTCACGTAGGCGACGATCGCTTCGCCTGTCACGGAGTCGGCGCGCGACGTGACCGCGGCCTCGGCGACATCGTGATGGTCGACGAGCGCCGACTCCACCTCGATCGTCGAGATGCGGTGCCCGGACACGTTCATGACGTCGTCGACGCGGCCGAGGAGCCAGAAGTCTCCGTCCTGGTCGATGCGGGCGCCGTCTCCGGCGAAGTACACGTTCTCGTACTTCGACCAGTACGTCTCGCGGTAGCGCTGGTCGTCGCCGAAGATGCCGCGCAGCATCGCCGGCCACGGGCGCTTGAGCACGAGGTAGCCGCCCCCACCGGGCCCGACCTCCTCGCCCCGCTCGTTGAACACGGCCGCCTCCACGGTCGGGAACGGCTTCGTCGCCGATCCCGGCTTGAGCGTGGTGATCCCCGGGAGCGGCGTGATGAGGATCATCCCCGTCTCGGTCTGCCACCACGTGTCCACGATCGGAGTCCGGTCGCTGCCGATGTGCTCGCGATACCAGATCCACGCCTCCGGATTGATCGGCTCGCCGACGGAGCCGAGCAGGCGCAGCGACGAGAGATCGTGCTTCTGCGCGAACTCGGGGCCCCACTTCATGTGCGAGCGGATCGCCGTCGGCGCCGTGTAGAGGATCGTCACCTTGTACCGCTCGACGATGTCCCACCACCGGTCCTTGTCCGGATAGTCCGGCGTGCCCTCGTACATCACCGACGTCGTCTGATTGCAGAGTGGCCCGTAGACGATGTAGCTGTGGCCGGTGATCCAGCCGATGTCGGCAGCGCACCAGTACACGTCCTGGTCGTTCTTCAGGTCGAAGATGTAGTGATGGGTCGTCGCCGTGCCGACGAGATAACCGGCGGTGGTGTGGATGATCCCCTTCGGCTTCGCGGTCGTCCCGCTCGTGTACATGAGGAAGAGCAGGTCCTCGCTGTCCATCGGCTCGCACGGGCACGACGACGGATCGTCGGACACGCCCTCCTCGAGGTCGTGCCACCAGTGATCGCGGCCGTCCTGCATCAGCACGTCGTTGCCCGTGCGACGGAGGACGACGCTGTGCTTGACGCCCGGCGCGGCGGCCATCGCCTCGTCGGCCGTCTTCTTCAGCGGCACGGTCGATCCGCGACGCCACGCCTCGTCCTGCGTGATCAGCACCTCGCACTTCATGTCGTTCATGCGCCCTGACAGCGAGTCGGCCGAGAAGCCGCCGAAGACGACGGTGTGCGGAGCGCCGAGACGCGTGCACGCGAGCATCGCCACCGGAAGCTCCGGGACCATGCCCATGTAGATGGCGACCGGCGTCCCCTTCTTCACGCCGATCGCCTTCAACCCGTTGGCGAAGCGGACGACGTCCTTCTGGAGATCTGCGTACGTGATCTCCCGCCGATCGCCGTCCGGCTCGCCTTCCCAGTAGTACGCGACCTTCGAGCCCTTGCCCGCCTCGACGTGCCGGTCGACGCAGTTGAAGCAGACGTTGAGCGTGCCGCCGAGGAAGAACTTCGCGTACGGCGGCTCCCACTCGTACAGCTTCGTGAACGGCTCGAACCACGTGACCCGCTCGCGGCCTTCCCGCTCCCAGAAGGTGTCGAAGTCCCGTTCGTAGATGTCGGGCTTCGCATTCGCCTGGCTCGCGAACTCCGGAGGCGGTGGGTACCGCCGCTCCTCCAGGAGCATCGTGTCGATCGCATGGGTCGTCTCGGTCGCCAAGGTCGCCTCCTATCCGCGGGTTGCCACGGGATCGTAGGTCAGCTCATCATCGGCGTGCCGACCGGGAGCACGGTCCTGCCGGCTTGGTTGTTCCAGACGATGGCCGCAGACGTGTACCACGCGACGGCTGCAGTGACGATGCCCGCCCATCCGCCCGCGTGCAGCCACCACATCGTCCCGCCGTGCGAGAGGTTCCAGTAGCCGATCGCGAGCAGGATCTCCGTGATCTCCAGCGTCAGGAAGACGCCGAACACGGCCATGTTCACCCGCATGGCGCCGATGAGCATGTACGTGTTGAAGATGGCGAACGAGAGGATGAACCACGCCAGAGCGTTCGTCAGGTCTGCTCCCTTGAACCCGGCGGCGAACGTCGTCGTCTCGGCGAGGATGACGAACAGACCGATGCCCATCCAGAAGCCGCCGTACGTCGAGAACGCCGTCGCACCGAACACGTTGCGGTTGCGGAACTCCCACATCCCGGCGCAGAACTGCGCGAGGCCGCCGTAGAACACCGCGAACCCGACCCAGACGAGATCCGGGATGAAGGACGCGTTGTGCCCGCTCAGCAGGAATGTGGTGAGAGCGAACCCAGCGAGCCCGAGTGCGGCCGGATCGGCAGCCGGCGTGCTCTCGATCACGGTCACGATGGGTCGCTCAGGGGTCATTACGCTCATGCAGCCCCTCCTATGAGTCGGCGCCGGTCGGCAGCCCCCGGCAACCTCGTGCGCCGAAGTGTCGGCGGCGGCATTCCCTAAACGGGCAACGGTTAGTCCCGCCGAGCCTAAGGCTCGAGCTCGTACGGGTAATCCGTCACCGTCTCGGCCCCGTCCTCGGTGACGAGGAGGATGTCCTCGAGGCGGACACCCCCGTAGCCCGCGCGGTAGAGACCGGGCTCGAGCGTGATCACGTCGCCGGGCACGAGATCGTCGCCGACGACGTACGTCCGCGTCATGTCGGTGTATGCGGCGGTCTCGCGGTCGC
>DASXLN010000067.1:0-4849 GCA_036496165.1 Gaiellaceae bacterium
GACGACTCAGCTGCCTAGGTTCGCAAGCGTCGTCTTCACGTCGGCTGCGGTGAACGGCCAGAGGAAGAGCGCGCGTTCGTCGCCGTTCGCGTCGATGACGTACGCGGCTTCCGTGTGCACGATGTTGTGGACGACGACGCCGGCGATCTTCTTCGGCTGGTCGAGCACACCGATGTCGTAGCGCTTCCACACGGACGCGAGCTGCTTCGGCGTGCCGACGGCCCAGCGAAACTCGCTCCCGACCTTCCACTTGCGGATGTCCTGCACGAGATAGCGGCGGGCGTTGCCGAACACGTTGACGCTGACCGAGACAATTGCAGGCCGGGCGGCCGGGGGAAGGCCGCGCACGACGTCGCCGAGCCGAGCCGCTTCGACCGGGCAGTAGTTGCGGCACAGCGGGTCGAGGAACGTCACGACGACGACGCGGCCGCGGTACGCGGCGAGGGAGACAGGCTTTCCCCGCTGGTCGGTGAGCCGGAACGCCGGCGCCTTGCGCGCGCCCGCCGCCCAGGTCGTCGCCGGGCCGCCGACGATCGGATCGGCATGCTTCGAACCGCCCCCGCAGCCGGCCAGAAGGCCGGCGACGGCGATCCCGCAGATCGCCCAGCGCATTCGTCCGAGGATACCCCCTGCCGTTCTCAGCGCTCTCTCAGACGCGTCTCAGGGCTTCTCAACGCCCCCGGGGAAGCATTGAGGCATGACACTCACACTCGCAATCGTGATCAACGCAGTCCTCATGGCGGGCATCGTCGCCGCCGTCGCCCACGTGATGCATCTCCCGCACCGGATCGAGCGGCACCGCAAGCTCGACACCGCGGTCTACGTCCCGGGCGAGGACGAGCTCCAGCGCGCGGCCTAGACGGGCACAGGCTCCAGCGCCGGCTGCGCCTCGATGTCGGCGCCGACGGGCAGCACCAGTGAGAACACGGTCTGCCCGTCGCGCCGCTCCACCGTGCAGCGGCCCCCGTGGGCGCGCGCGATCGCGCTGACGATCGCGAGCCCGAGACCGGCGCCGCCGTGTGCGCGTGTGCGCGCGTCGTCCGCGCGGGCGAACCGGTCGAAGATCTTCGTGAGCGCCTCCGCCGGAATCCCCGAACCGTCGTCGACGACCTCCAGCACGATCTCGCCGCCGACCGCGTGCGCGCGCAGCATGATCGCCGCGTGCGGCTCGGTGTACTTGACGGCGTTCTCGAGCAACGCGTCGAGCGCGTTCCGCAGCGCCTCCGGGTCCACGCGCACGACACCGGTGACGTCGACCTCGAGCCGCCACATGCGCGGCGCGACCTCGGACCAGCGCATGAAGACGTCCTCGAGGAACCGGTCGATCTCGACGTCGCGCAGCACGACGAAGTCGGGCTGCTCCGCCTTCGCGAGCAGGAGCAGGCGATCGACGATCCGTTCCATCCGCGCGAGCTCGTCGAGCGCGACCGTCAGCTCGGGCGCGTCCGGCAGGTCGCGGCTCAGCAGCTCGAGATGGCCGCGTGCGATCGTGACCGGCGTCCGCAACTCGTGCGAAGCGTCGTGGAGGAACCGCTCCTGGCGCTCGAGCAGCGACGCGCGTGTGTCGGCGATCGCCTCGACCTGGCGGAGCGCAACCTGGCGGCGGCGCGCATGCCACACCATCGCCAGGAACATCGCCGACATGAGCGGCACCTCGAAGAGCTCGCCCCAGAGCTGAATGCCATTGAAAGCGTCCGCGAGGATGCTTGCGCCGGTCGCCCCGATGACGGTGCCGAGGATGAGGCTCGTCGCCCCGGGCGACCACACGCGGAACCCGTAGACGATCGTCAGGCTGATCCAGACGAAGTGGAAGGGAACGGTCTCCCACGCGGGCCAGACGATCATCGCGCCCCAGTTCGCGGTCGCGAACAGGGCCCACGCAACTTCTACGGCGTTACGCCGCAGCCAGCCGGTAGCCCGCATGCCGGATCGTCTCGATGTGTGCCTCGGGGCCGAGCTTGCGCCGCAGCCGGCGCACGCAGACGTCGACGACGTTCGACCCGGGGTCGAAGTCGTAGCCCCACACGTCGGCGAGCAGCCGCTCGCGGCTGATCACCTCGCCAACGTGCACGAGCAGGTGGTGCAGGACGCGAAACTCGCGGTCGGACAAGTCGGTGACGAGCTCGCCCACGCGCGCCTGCCGACGCGCGAGGTCGAGCACGACATGGCCGGCGTGGAGCACGTGGCCGTCCGCCTCGGGCGGGATCGCGCGGCGGAGCTGCACGCGCACGCGCGCGAGCAGCTCGTCGAGCGCGAACGGCTTCGCGACGTAGTCGGAGGCGCCGAGCTCGAAGCCCTTGAGCTTCGTCCGGAGGTCGCCTCGAGCGGAGAGGATGAGCACCGGCAGCTGCGGCTGCTCGCGGTGCAGCTCCTGGAGGACGCGCAGCCCGTTCACGCCGGGAAGAAGCAGGTCGAGCACGACGAGGTCCCAGTCCCCGGACCGTGCAAGCGAAAGCCCGTCGTGGCCGTCGTCGGCCGTGACGACGCCGTACCCCTCCGCCTCCAGGCCTCGTCGAACGAATGCCTGGATGCGCGACTCGTCCTCGATCAGCAGGATCCGCATCGCTCCCCCTTGCGACTCTAACCGGCTGCAAGATGACGTGTAAATGACGCTGGCGTGACAAGTTTGTCATTTTCCGGCCCGGCGCATCGCGGTCCTGTAGACAACCGGCGGGGATGCGTGCCACCACAGGCTCGAAGCTGCTCGGCGTCGTCGTCGGCCTGGTGGTCGCCGGCGTCCTCATCGGCCTCTACGTCGACAAGCTGACGAAGGACGCGGGGTCGCCGTCGTACACGGTCCCGGTGACGAGCCAGGGCGGCCACAAGGTCGTGAACCTCAAGATCGAGACGGTTGCCGCGGTCGGGCCGCAGCTCAGCCCGGGGCACCCGGACTTCGTCTCGTACCTCGTGCAGGGCACGAACGGGAAGTGGCTGCGCCGCACCGTCTGGCGGCTGCCCGCGAACGCGACCGTGCACGTGACCATCTACAACTTCGACGGCGCGAGCGGCCTGCGGAACCCGCTGTACGCCCGCGCGCAGGGCGTCGACGGTAACTCGTACATGCTCGACGGCAAGCCGACGCTCGCCATCAACCCCGACGACACGTCGCACACCTTCGCCGTCCCGGCCTTCGGGCTCGTCATACCGATCACGGGCGTGGCCGACAACGCGAAGAACCAGTGCGGCTACGCGCCGTGCGCGATGTCGATGGCCCATCGCACGATCGCGTTCACCTTCCACACGGGCAAGGCAGGCCACTACCGCTGGCAGTGCTTCGTCCCGTGCGCGGCCGGCTGGATCGACGGATTCGGTGGCCCGATGCAGACCATCGGCTACATGGACGGTTTCCTGAATGTGGTCTAGCCCCGGCCGCCGGGTCGTCACCGCCTGGATCGTCCTCAGCGTCATCGCGACGCCGATCGTCGCGCTCGTGCTCGGGCCGCACCTTCCTCCCGGCAACGGCAGCACGCAGGCGAGCGAGCAGGTGTTCGACAACACGTGGATCACCTCGATCGTCACGCCGGTCATCTGCCTACTCGCCGTCTTCTTCGTCTACGCGCTCACGCAGTTCCGCCACACCGGCGGCCCGCTCGTCGACGGGCCGCCGCTGCGCGACGACCCGCAGGTCCGCGTGTGGTGGATCGCGCTGACCTCGGTCACCGTCCTCTTCCTCGCGGGCTTCGGGACGTTCGAGCTGCTCCAGAACGGGTCCGGCGGCGGGCAGGGGCCGAACCCGATCGCGATCCCGGGCGGCACCAAGATCCCGGTGCAGGTGATCGCGCAGCAGTGGCAGTTCACCTACCGCTATCCGACCTACGGCGGCGTCGAGACGCCGCAGCTCGTGCTGCCCGCGGATTCGTACATCGAGCTGCACGTCACCTCGCTCGACGCCATTCACTCGTTCTGGGCGTACGAGCTCGGAGTGAAGGCCGACGCGAACCCCGGCGTCGACAACGTCGCGTACGTGCAGACGAAAGGTCCGCGGACGGTCCACGTCCGCTGCGCCGAGCTGTGCGGGCTCTGGCATGGGTACATGTTCGACAACGCGCGTGTCGTGCCGATGGCGCAGTTCACCGCGTGGGTCAAGTCGCAACAGAAGGCGTTCGCGCCTATCGCGAAGTACCTGCCGAAGTACGCGAAGGTCTATTTCCCCGATCCGCAGAGGAGGGCCGGATGACGGTCGCTCGCCGCCTCGTCGGCTTCAACCTGCTGACCGCGTGCATCCTCGGGATCGGCGGCTGGTACGTCGGCTGGTTCGGCGCGCATGCGGTCGCCGGCCCCAGCATCGAATTCTTCGGCGCCATCGACTACAACGAGCTGTCGATCGTCCTCGGCTACCTCGGCGGCGTCGTCGGATTCCTCATCGGGCTCGGCTTCTTCAACTATCCGATCGCGCGGCTGCGCGGCTACCCGCCGTCGCTGCGCGAGAAGGAGACGGGCGGCATCGGCCGCTACTTCAGCCTCTGCACCGACCACAAGGTGGTCGGCATCCAGTACCTCGTCGGCATCGGGGTCTTCGCATTCATCGGCGGCCTCAACGCGATGCTGATCCGCACCGAGCTGCTTCGGCCGAACGCCCAGGCCTTCCCGGCCGGGACGTACCTCACGATCGTCGGCCTGCACGGCACCATGATGATGGGGATGTTCACGAGCGGGATCCTCGGCCCGTTCGCGAACTACCTCGTGCCGTTGATGATCGGCGCGCGCCGGATGGCGTTCCCGCGCATCGAGTCGCTGACGTTCTGGCTGCTGATGGCCGCGGGCACGATCCTTACGACCACGATCCTGTTCGGCTGCTTCCCGACGGGGTGGACGGGGTACGAGCCGCTCAGCGACCAGGCGAACGGCG
>DASXLN010000068.1:0-26406 GCA_036496165.1 Gaiellaceae bacterium
GGCGCGATCGCGTACGCGACCGAGTTCATCCAGGAGCACCTGAAGCTCGACTGGGACCGGATCTGGGTGAGCGTCCACGCCGGCGACCCGGAGCTGAAGCTCGGTCCCGACGAGGAGGCGATCCGTCTCTGGGAGGCGATCGGCGTGCCGCCGGAGCGCATCGTGCCGCTGCCCTCGTCGGACAACTTCTGGTCGGTCGGCGGTCCCGGCCCGTGCGGCCCCGACTCGGAGATCTTCTTCGACTTCGGCGAGGAGGCCGGCTGCGGCGAGCCGGACTGCCAGCCCGGCTGCACGCGCTGCGAGCGCTTCCTCGAGTTCTGGAACCTCGTCTTCATGGCGTACGAGCAGCACGCGGACGGGACGCTCACCGACCTGCCGGCCCAGAACGTCGACACCGGCATGGGCCTCGAGCGAATTGCGCGGATCGTACAGCAGGTGCCGTCCGTCTACGACACGGACGGCTACCAGACGATCATGAGCTGGGTTGCGGCGAAGTCCGGTGTCGCGTACGGCGACTCGCCCGATGCGACGAAGGCGCACCGCGTGCTCGCCGACCACGGCCGGGGCATGACGTTCCTCGTCGCCGACGGCGTCACGCCGTCGAACGAGGGTCGCGGCTACGTCCTCCGGCGTGTCATCCGCCGCGCCGCGCAGCACGGGCAGCGCATCGGCATGCAGGCGCCGTTCCTCGCCGGCCTCGCCGATGCGGTGATCGAGCAGATGGCGGACGCGTACCCGGAGCTCGGCGAGCACGCGAATGAGATCCGCCAGGTCATCACCGCCGAGGAGGAGCGCTTCGGCGAGACGCTCGAGCGCGGGATGAAGGTGTTCGAGGAGGCGGCGGCGCGCGGGAAGATCACCGGCGACGACGCGTTTGCGCTCCAGGCCACGTACGGATTCCCGATTGAACTGACGCAGGAGCTCGCGCGCGAGCGCGGCCTCGAGGTGAACGACGAGGAGTACACGCGACTGTTCGAGGAGCACCGCGAGATCTCGCGCCAGACGAGCGGCGTCAAGGTCGACGTGCGCTTTCCCGGCGCGCCGCGGACGACGTTCGTCGGGTACGAGCGCACGGAAGTGCCGACGGCGATCATCGCGTACGCCGACCTCGGCGACGGGCTCTTCCAGGCGAAGCTCGAGCGGTCGCCGTTCTATCCCGCGGGCGGGGGCCAGGTGTCAGACACCGGGACGATCGCGAAGGACGACGGCACGGTCGCAGAGCTCGTCGAAGTCATCCGCCTCGACCACGACCAGGAGCTCGTCTTCCGCGGCGAGGGCTTTGCCGAAGGCGACCGCATCGTCGCGACGGTGCCGTGGAACGTCCGCTTCCCGACGATGGCGAACCACACCGCCACGCACCTCCTGCACGAATGCCTGCGCGAGGTGCTCGGCGACCACGTGAAGCAGGCAGGCTCGGCGGTGCGGCCGGACAAGCTGCGCTTCGACTTCACGCATCCGCAGGCGCTGACGACGGAGGAGCGCACCGAGGTGGAGCGCCGCGTGAACGAGCGCGTTTTCGCGAACATGCCGGTCCGCATCTACGAGACGCCGATCGACGAGGCGCGCAAGCTCGGCGCGATGATGCTCTTCGGGGAGAAGTACGGCGACATCGTCCGCGTCGTCGACATCGACGGCTGGTCGGTCGAGCTCTGCGGTGGGACGCACGTGCGCTCGACCGCCGAGATCGGCCCGTTCGTCGTCCTCGGCGAAAGCTCGGTCGGATCCGGCGCGCGCCGCATCGAGGCGGTGACGGCGGGGGAGGCGTTCGCACTCCTGCACGAAAGGGCCCGGGAGGCGGACGAGCTGCGCGGCGAGCTCGAGCGCGTTCGCAAGGAGAAGCCGAAGCCGCAGGCGGAAGCCGCGTACACGATCAGCGAGCGCGTCGACGGCGTCGTGCTCGCGCAGACCGCCGACCTCCAGCCCGGCCCACTGCGCGATCTCTCCGACCGCATCCGGCAGCAGGAGAAGGCCGACGGCGCGATCGTCGCCTCGGTGACGGACGGCCGCGTGCACATCGTCGTCAACGTCGCCGAGACCGTCGGCGTCGACGCGGCCAAGCTCGCGAACGAGATGGGCCAGATCGTCGGCGGCCGCGGCGGCGGCAAGCCGACGATGGCGCAAGCCGGCGGCAACGCGCCGGACGAGATCCCGAGCGCGTTCGCCGCGGCGAAGAAGGCGCTCGCGTGAAGGTCATGGCGCTCGACTTCGGGTCTGCGCGCACGGGCGTGGCGGTGTCCGACCCGACCGGGATCGTCGCGCGTCCGCTCGGCGTCGTCGAGCGTGCCGCCGGCGAGGCCGGTCTCGCCGAGGTCGCTCGGCTCGCGCGCGAGCAGGAGGTCGAGGAGGTCGTCGTCGGCCATCCGCTGACATTGCGCGGTGAGCGCGGCGAGCAGGCACGCGCGGCCGAGCGGTTCGCGAAGGCGCTGCGCGCGACCGTCGACGTCCCCGTCGTCCTCTTCGACGAGCGGTTCACGACCGATCTCGCCGAGCAGGCGCCGTCGGCGACGCCCGAAGACGCTCGCGCGGCGGCGCATCTCCTCTCCAGCTATCTCGAGTGGTCAAGCTCCTCGCGGCGCTAGCAGCCGTCGCGCTGCTCGTCGCCGGCTGCGGCGGCGGGGCGAAGCAGCCGGCGGCGACGACGATCCGGCAGCTGCACCAGTTCCGGGTGGTGTTCCCGGAGGGCTTCACGCGCACGCAGATGGCGCAGCGCGTTCAGGCGGTCGCCAAGATCGCCCACCGCGAGCGGCACATCCATCCGAAGATCTCGGCCAAGGGCTATCTCGCCGCATCGGCCCCGCGGCGAATCGCCGGCTTCGGCTCGAAGAAGCTCCCGCTCGAAGGCTTCCTGTTCCCGTCCACCTACTTCTTCGACCGGAAGACGACGTCGGCCGGCCTCGTCCGCGAGCAGCTGGCCGCGTTCCAGACGAACTTCGGCAACGTCGACATGGCATACGCACAGTCGAAGAACCTCACGCCGTACGACGTCCTCACGATCGCGTCGATCATCGAGCGCGAGGCGGTCGTGCCGAGCGAACGCAAGCTCGTCGCCGCCGTCATCTACAACCGGCTGCACGCGCACATGCCGTTGGGCATGGACTCGACGATCCGCTACGGCCTGCACGTCCCCGGGACGAAGTCGCTGCTCCAGTCGGAGCTCGACAGCGACAACCCGTACAACACGCGCAAGTTCCTCGGCCTGCCCCCAACGCCGATCGCGAACCCGGGGTTAGCTTCCATCGAGGCGGCGGCCAACCCGGCGCACGTCGACTACCTCTACTTCGTGCGCAAGCCGGATCATCTCCACCATTACTTCACGTCCAACTACAGCGACTTCGTCAACCACGAGCATCTCTACGGCTACTAGAGTCGTCGCGCTCCTCGGCCATCCGGTCGAGCATTCGCTCTCCCCGCGGATGCAGAACGCCGCGTTCTCCGCGCGCGGGCTCGACTGGGCGTACGTCGCGCTCGACGTGCCGCCCCAGGATCTGCCCGACGCCGTGCGGGGGCTCGCCGCGCTCGGCTTCGTCGGTGCGAACGTGACCACGCCGCACAAGCTGGCGGTCGCGGAGCTGCTCGCCTCCGAGCTGCCGTCGGTGAACACGATCGCCGACGGCGTCGGCTACTCGACCGACACCGCGATCCTCGACGGGCTCGAGTTCGAGCGCGCGGCGATCATCGGCGACGGCGGTGCCGCGGCGGCGTTCAGGCATGCGCTACCCGACGCGCGCGTCTTCTCCCGCAAGGGCGACTGGCCGCCGGAGGTGGGCGACGCCGACCTCGTGATCAACGCGACGCCCGTCCGCGACGACGTGCTCGTCGAGCTCGGGCCGGGGCAGACCCTCGTCGACCTCGTGTATCCGCGGACGGCAACGGCAGCGGCGGCCGCCGCTGCCGGCGCACGTGTGCTCGACGGCCTCGAGATGCTCGTGGCGCAGGGCGCTGCCTCGTTCGAGCTCTGGACCGGCGTCCCCGCCCCCGTTGCCGTCATGCGCCGCGCCGTAGGGTTACCCGAGTGAATCTCGAGCTGGCAACGGCAGGCGAGTCGCACGGTCCCGCGCTCGTCGCGATCCTCGCAGGGCTGCCCGCGGGGCTCGTCCTCGACAAGGAGGCGATCGACGCCGACCTGCGCCGGCGCCAGCAGGGCTACGGACGCTCGCCGCGCCAACAGATCGAGACGGATGAAGTGGAGGTGCTCGCCGGCCTCAGGCATGGGCGGACGCTCGGGACGCCGCTCGCGCTCGTCGTCCGGAACCGCGACCACAAGAACTGGACGTGGGGGATGAGCCCGTGGCCGCCCGAAGGCGAGCCGCAGGGCAAGGGGACGAAGGCGGTCACGCTGCCGCGCCCCGGCCACGCCGACCTCGCGGGAGTCCAGAAATACGGGCTTGCGGACGTGCGCGACGCGCTCGAGCGCGCATCGGCGCGACACACCGCCGTCCATGTCGCAGCCGGTGCGGTGGCGAAGGCGCTGCTCGCGCACATCGGCATCGACGTGATCGGGTCGGCGGACGTCGACGAGGCGGCGATCGACGCCGCGCGCAAGGATCAGGACACGCTCGGCGGCATCGTCGCCGTGCGTGCGACCGGCGTCCCGCCCGGGCTCGGCTCGTACGCGCGCAAGGAGGACCGCCTCGACGCTCGGCTCGCGGCCGCGTTGATGGGCATCCAGGCCGTGAAGGGCGTCGAGATCGGCGACGGCTTTGCGCTCGCGAAGCTGCGCGGCTCGGAGGCGCACGACGAGATCGACACCGACAAGCGGCGTACGTCCAACCGCGCAGGCGGCATCGAGGGCGGCATGTCGAACGGCGAAGAGATCGTCGTCCGCGCGGGGATGAAGCCGCTGCCGACGCTGATGAAGCCGCTCGCGTCGGTTGACCTCGAAACCGGCGAGCCTGCGAACGCGCTCGTCGAGCGCAGCGACGTGTCCGCGGTCGAGGCGCTCGCCGTCGTCGCCGAGGCGGCGGTCGCGTGGGAGCTCGCACGAGCAGCGCGGGAGAAGTTCGGCGGCGACGCGCTCGGCGACTTCGTCGGCGCGTGGCGCGCGTACACGGAGCGGATTTGAAGCTCGCAATCGTCGGCTTCATGGGAGCCGGCAAGACGACCGCCATCCGCGCCGTCGGAGGCGTCGACACCGACGACCTGGTCGAGGCAGCCGCGGGTAAGCCGATCGCGGAGATCTTCCGGGACGATGGCGAGGTCGCGTTCCGCACGCACGAGCAGCAGGCGATCGTGGTCGCGCTCGGCGGTGGCGCGGTGACGTCTCCGGCAGTACGCGAGGCGCTCGACGACACGCTTACGGTCTGGCTCGACGTCGACGTCGACACGTGCTGGCAGCGCGTGCGCGACAGCGATCGCCCGCTCGCGCAGGACGAGGCCGAGTTCCGCCGTCTGTACGAGGAGCGCCGCGCCCTCTACGCCGACGTCGCCGACGTCGTCGCGCGCGACGTGCACGACGTCGTCCTCGCTGCTGCGGGCGTCGTCGTCGAGCGGGGCGCGCTGCAGAAGCTCGGCGCGCTCGTCCCCGGGGACGGCCCGGTCGCGCTCGTCTCCGACGCGCATGTCGCCGGCATCCACGGCATGGACGCGCAGCTCGCGCTCGGCTCTCGCCTCGCGGAGACACACGAGGTGCCGGCCGGCGAGGAGGCGAAGACGCTGCTCGAGCTCGACCGGCTCTGGCAGGCCCTCCGACTCGACCGCAGAGGCACGATCGTCGCGCTCGGCGGCGGCTGTACGACCGACGCGGCCGGGTATGCAGCTTCTGCATATCTCCGCGGCGTCGACTGGGTGCCGGTGCCGACGAGCCTCGTCGGCCAGGTCGACGCGGCGATCGGCGGCAAGACGGGCATCGACCTGCCGCAGGGCAAGAACCTCGTCGGCGCCTTCCACTGGCCCGCACGGACGGTGATCGACCCGGCGCTCCTCGAGACGCTGCCGGAGGCCCAGCGCCGCGAAGGCATGAGCGAGGTGGTGAAGACCGGCCTCCTCGCCGGGGAGCCGCTGTGGCAGCTGCCCGCCGACGAGCTGGTGCGCCGCTGCGCCGCGTTCAAGGCGGCCGTCTGCCTCCGCGACCCGCGCGACCACGGCGAACGGAAGATGCTGAACCTCGGCCACACGTTCGCGCATGCGCTCGAGGCGGCGGCCGGCTACGAGGGCGTCACGCACGGCCGGGCGGTCGCGCTCGGGCTCCTCGCCGCGCTTCGCCTCTCCGGACGGGATACAGGCGTGGTGGAGGAGCTCCTGCATCCGACGCCGGTGAAGGTCGACCGCGACCGCGCCTGGGAGGCGCTGATGCGCGACAAGAAGGGCGCGCTCCGGCTCGTGCTCCTCGGCGACGACGGCCCGCAGTGGGACGTCGACGTTCCCGCCGAGGACGTCCGCCGCGAACTCGATAGGTTGATCGCCTCGTGAGGATCATCGTGCTCAACGGTGTCAACCTGAACATGCTCGGCCGGCGTGACCCGAACGTGTACGGCGGCCTCTCGATCGCCGAGCTCGAGAGCCGCATCTACGGATGGGCACGCGAGCTGGAATTGACGGTGCAGTGCCGCCAGACGAACAGCGAGACGGAGTTCATCAAGTGGTGCCACGACGCGTACGACAACACCGACGGGATGGTCGTGAACCCGGCGGCGTGGACGCATTACGCGTGGTCGATCCATGACGCGCTCGAGCCGCTGAAGATCCCCGTCGTCGAGGTGCACCTCTCGAACGTCGACGAGCGCGACGAATGGCGCCGCGTGTCGATCATCGAAGACATCGTCGCTGCACGCTTCGTCGGCCACGGTCCCGACGGATACAAGATGGCACTCCAATACCTGAAGGAGCGCGTGTGAGCCGTATCGATTCCCTCCGGGCGAAGCTCGAAGAGCCGCTGCTCGTCACGAACCTCGTCAACATTCGCTACCTCTGCGGCTTCGACAGCTCGAACGCCGCGCTCTTCGTCGAGCAGGACCGCGTCCGCCTCTTCACCGACTTCCGCTACATCGACGCGGCGCGCGCAGTTCCCGGCGTCGACGCGGTGCAGACGAAGCGGTCACTCATCGCCGAGCTGGCGGAGACGCTCACCGGCCGCCTCGGCTTCGAGACGGTGCTGCCGTTCGCGCAGTACGAGATGCTCCGCGGCGGCGGGATCGATCTCGTTCCGCGGAGCGGGATCGTCGAGTCGCTCCGCGCTGTGAAGGACGAGAGCGAGCTCGACATCCTGCGCCGGGCGTGCGCGATCACCGACCGTGCATTCGAACGGCTGCTCGACGTGCCGTTCGTCGGGCGCCGCGAACGCGACGTCGCCTGGGACCTCGTGCAGATCTTCCACGAGGAGGGCGCCGACGGCGTCTGGCCCGAGTTCATCGTCGGCTCGGGGCCGACCGGGTCGCAGCCGCACGGCCGCGCCGGCGACCGCGAGATCGGAAAGGGTGAGCTCGTCGTCGTCGACGCCGGGTGCCTCGTCGAGGGCTACACCTCCGACTACACGCGCACGTTCGCGACCGGCCCGATCGACGTACGGATGAAGGAGGCGTACCAGGTCGTCTCGCTCGCGCAGGACGCGGCGCTCGGCGGCATCCGCGACGGCGTCAGCGGGGTCGAAGCGGACGCGCTCGCGCGCGACGTCATCGACGCGAGCGACTTCAAGGACGCGATGGGGCACGGGCTCGGACACGGCCTCGGCCTCGACGTGCACGAGGATCCACGTCTCTCGACCGAGTCGAAGGACGTGCTCGAGCCCGGGAACGTCGTCACCGTCGAGCCGGGCATCTACATCAGCGGCGAGTTCGGCATCCGCATCGAGGACGACGTCGTCGTCACCGCCGGCGGCATCGAGAACATGACGGGCTTCCGGAAGGATCTCGTCGAGGTCGGCTAGCCGGCGCGCCGCCACGCCTCCGCGAGGTGGCGGCGATAGAAGAGCGCAAACGGGATCGCGGCGACGAGCAACGCGATCTCGTCGAGTGGCCCGGGAAGGGGGAGCAGCCCGAAACCGGCGAGGACACGCAGCGGCTTGGGGATGCGCGCGTCGCGCGCGGCGATACGGATCGCGCGGAAGAAACGGCGCATGCCGCTATATTGGCGCGCCGTGGCGGAGACGGTCGACACCAACCAGTTCAAGAACGGCATGCACATCCAGCTGGACGGCAAGGTCTGGCGCATCGTCGAGTTCCAGCACGTGAAGCCGGGCAAGGGCGGTGCGTTCGTGCGCACGAAGCTGAAGGGGCTCGACTCCGGTGCAGTCGTCGACCGCACCTTCCGCGCGGGGGAGAAGTTCGCGCGCGTGCACACGGAGACGAAGAACGTGCAGTACATGTACGACGACGGCTCCGACGTCCATTTCATGGACAGCGACTCGTATGAGCAGTTCGCGCTGCCGCACTCGGAGCTCGAGGACGAGCTGCCGTTCATGCAGCCGAACGCGACCGTGCAGGTGCTCGCGGTCGACGGGAAGCCGGCGTCGGTGCAGCTGCCCGCTTCGGTCGAGCTCGCCGTCGTCGAGACCGAGCCGGGCGTGAAGGGCGACACGGTTTCGAACGTGACGAAGCCTGCGACGCTCGAGACGGGCGCCGTCGTGCAGGTGCCGCTCTTCGTGAACGTCGGCGACCGCCTGAAGGTCGACCCGCACGAGCGCCGCTACATCAGCCGCGCGTAGCTAGCTCCACGTATGCGCGACGCGCCAGCTACGGCCGGCGTCCGTCGTCTCGATCAGCCGCCGCTTCTCGCCGCCGCCGTTCGCGAGGAGCGCGAACGCGACACCGTGCGGCAGCGCGACCGCCTGCACGCCGAAGTCGACCTCGGGCCGCGCCACCTTGGGAAGCCCGGTCCAGGTACGGCCGCGGTCGCGCGTGACGTACAGCGTTCCGCGTGACTCCCAGATCACGCCGAATCCGTCGGCGGCCATTGCGATGCCCTCGACGTAGCCGTACGGGCTGAGACTGCCGGGTCGAGCCCTGGGAGCGTTGACCGCGATGCGTTTCCAGCCGCTCGGGTCGAGCCGGTAGACGGCTTTCGTCTGGTTCCCGGCGCTCTGACCCCAGCCGCACAGCGTCCAGTCGGGGATCGCGAAGACGAGTGATCCGGTCGGACACGGCCCACTGACGAGGCCCGGCCCGACGACGACCGGGGACCAATGACGACCGCCGTCGCGCGAGCCGATCGTCTCGCCGTCGTCGAACCGAGCCTGCTCGTCGCGGCCGTCGAGGCTCACCGCGACGACGGGACGCGGCGTTCGCAGCAGCACCTTCCACGTCCGGCCGCCGTCTGTTGTGAGCGAGATGGTGCCCTGCGGCTTGCAGCCGAATGCCGCGGATGCGCAGCTCTGCCAGCCCGTGCCCATGATCCCGACGGTCGGGCTGCGAAACGCGATCGCGTTGGGGACGAGTGCAACCGCCAACACGTCCGCATTGTCCAAGGAACGTATGAACCCGCGGTAAGGTGCCCCAACCCGTGCCGACCCTCGCCGACACCACGATCCGCCTGCTCGGACAGGAGCCGCTCGCCGGCCGGATGCCGGTCGCCGACCAGCTTCGCCTGGCCGAGATCCTCGACGGAGCCGGGTTCGCCTACCTCGAGGTCTCGGGCGGCGGCTGCTTCGACGCGGCGGTCAAGCGCGGCATCGAGAGCCCGTGGGAGCGCATCCGCGCGCTGAAGGCGCGCACGAAGACGCCGCTCGGCCTGGCGCTTCGCGGCCGCTTCCTCGTCGGCTCTCGCCCGGTGGACACGGACTTCGCGCGGCGCTTCGTCGCGTCCGCGGCCGAGAACGGCATCGATGTCTTCCGGCTGCACGATCCGCTCAACGACGTCTCCAACCTGCGGGAGGCGGCGGAGGCGATCGCGGCCGCCGACCGCGACTTCGAGGCCGGTCTCGTGTACAGCCCCGGCCCGACGGGTGAGATCGACATCCTCATCGAGCGCGCAAAGGCGCTGCCCGAGCTCGGTGCGGTTCGCGTCCTCCTGCACGACCCGACCGGCTCGTTGCAGCCGCACAAGGCAGAGAACCTCGTGCACGCGATCGGGGATGCGAGCGGCCTGCCCGTCGGCATCTATCTCCAAGGCGCGGGTGGAAGCGCGCTGGCGGCGTCGCTGAAGGCCGGCGAGGCGGGAGCGCAGCTCATCGCATGCGCGATCTATCCGCTCGCGCTGTCGCTCCACCGGGTCTCGGGCGAGGCGCTCGCCGAGGCGCTCGCAGGCATGGGCCTCGATCCGGGGATCGACGTCGACCGGTTGTGGGAGGCGTCGGATCTCGTCGACGAGCACATCGGCGACGAGCCGGTCGCTCCGCTTGCGCCGCGCGTCGCGGTCCGGGCCGCCGAGCACGACGTGCCCGCGAGCCTCGTCGCCGGCGTCGACGCAACACTCCGCGCGCAAGGGACGGGCGACCGTTTGGAGGAGGTGCTCGAGGAGCTCGACCGCATCCGCGCCGAGGTCGGCTGGCCGCCGCTCGCCGCGCCGATCGGCCAGGTGCTCGCCTCGCAGGCGCTCCTGAACGTCCTCTCCGCGAGCCGGTACCTCACGATCGTCGATGAGCTCCGCTCTCTCGTCTCCGGCCGGTTCGGCACGCCGCCCGGCGCGATCGATCCGGCCGTCCAGCGCGCGGTCGACCTGACGAACGACCCGGAGAGCGAAGAGGACGTCACGCCCGGGCTGAGCGAGGTTCGCGAGCACGCAGAGGGAATGGCGGCGAGCGAGGAGGAGCTGCTGCTGCTCGGTCTCTTCGGCGAGGACGCCGAACGGCTCCTGCTCGGGATCCGTGGCCGTGCGCGCGGCGACGGCGACGAGCTCGCCTCCGTCGACAAGGCGCGCGCGGACCGGATCCGCGAGGTCGTGCGCATCGTGCAGGAGACCGGCATCGGCGAGGTGACGATCGAGGAGGACGGGATGCGCGTCTCCGTGCGCTCGACCGCAGACGTCGCGCCCGTGTCTGACGCGCCGCTCGCGCTTCCGGATCTCGCTCCGGCGGAGATCGCAAGGCCGTCGAACGGCTACCACCGCGTCGAGTCGCCGATGGTCGGGACGTTCTACCGCGCGTCCCAGCCGGGAGCGCCGCCGTTCGTCGAGGTCGGCGACGTCGTCGAACCGGGCCAGACGCTCTGCATCCTCGAGGCGATGAAGCTGATGAACGAGGTGAAGGCCGAGCTGGAGGCGGTCGTCCGCAGCATCAACGTCGAGAACGCGCAGCCGGTCGAGTTCGGGCAGGTGCTGTTCGAGCTGGAGCCGCTCGCCGGGCGCCCGCTCGACGCAGTCTGATGTTCAGCCGCGTCCTCGTAGCCAACCGCGGCGAGATCGCCGTGCGCGTCATCCGCGCACTGCACGAGCTCGGCGTCGAGGCCGTTGCCGTCTACTCGACGGCCGATGAGGCCGCGATGCATGTCCGCATGGCGGACCGCGCGGTGCGGATCGGCCCGCCGGCGGCCGCGGAGAGCTACCTCAACATCGCGGCGGTCATCGCGGCGGCGACGACGACGGGCTGCGAAGCCGTCCACCCCGGCTACGGGTTTCTCTCGGAGAACGACGAGTTCGTGCGCATGTGCGAGGACAACGACCTCGTGTTCATCGGCCCGCCTGCGGATGTGATGGCGCGCATGGGAGACAAGGCGCTCGCGAAGCAGGAGATGAAGGCTGCCGGCGTCCCGCTCGTGCCCGGGACCGAGGGCGCCACCGGGCCGGAGGAGGCGCGCCGCGCCGCCGAGGAGCTCGGCTTTCCTGTCCTGCTGAAGGCTGCGTCGGGCGGCGGCGGCAAGGGCATGCGCCTCGTCCGCGAGCCCGACGAGCTGCACGACGCGTTCCAGCGCGCGGCCGCGGAGGCGCATGCGGCGTTCGGCGACGGGACGCTCTACGTCGAGAAGGCGATCACGCCTGCGCGCCACGTCGAGATCCAGGTGATGTGCGACGACCACGGGAACGTCCTCACGTGCGGCGAGCGCGAGTGCTCGATCCAGCGACGCCACCAGAAGCTCATCGAGGAATCGCCGTCGCCTGCGCTCGACGCCGAGCTGCGCGAGGAGATGGAGTCCGCGGCCGAGCGCGCGTGCCGGCACATCGGCTACCGCAATGCGGGCACGTTCGAGTTCCTCGTCGGCCCCGACGGCGCGTTCTCGTTCATCGAGCTGAACGCGCGCCTCCAGGTCGAGCATCCCGTGACGGAGCTCGTCACCGGCATGGATCTCGTCCGCACGCAGGTCCGGGTCGCGGCCGGTGAGGCGCTCGAGCACGGCGGCCGCGCGTCACGCGGCGGGCATGCGATCGAGGTGCGCATCAACGCCGAGGACCCGCGGCACGACTTTCGCCCGTCGCCGGGTCGTCTCACGCGCTTCCGCCCGCCCCTCGGGCCGGGCGTCCGCGTCGACACGTTCGTCGAGGAGGGAACGACGATCCCGCCGTACTACGACTCGATGATCGCGAAGGTGATCGTCCGCGACAACAACCGCGACCTCGCGATCGCGCGCGCACGGCGCGCGCTCGACGAGTTCGAGATCGAAGGCGTGCCGACGACGCGTGAGGCGCTGCACGAGATCCTCGGCAGCGAGCAGTTCCGCAGCGGCGAGTACTCCACGTCGTTCCTCGACGAGGTCGAGCTGTCGGCGGTGGCCGGATGAAGGCGCTGGCTCCGGGCGTGAAGGTGACCGACGGCGCGCTGACGCAGATGGTCGTGCGCGCGGCCGAGGCCGTCGACGGCGTGCGCGTCCGGCGCCCGCGGCGCAAGGTCGAGGTCACGATCGACGACGGCCACGCCCGCGTCGACCTCGAGCTCGCGGTCGCCTACGGCAAGGTGCTCCCCGACGTCGCGCGCGACGTGCAGCGCGAGGTCGCGGACGCGATCGCACGCATGTGTGCCGTCTCCGTCGACGCGGTCGACGTCTCCGTCGAGGAGCTCGAGTGATCTCCCGCCGCGAAGCGCGGCGCGCGGCCGTGTTTCTTCTGTATCAGTGGGACGTCACCGGCACGGCGCTCGGCTCGCTGTACGAGGGTGACGTCGACGAGTACACACGGACGCTCTCGGATGCGGTGGCCGCGCATGCGCCCGAGCTCGACACGCGCATCACCGCTGCTTCGGACGACTGGCCTGCGGACCGGCTCGGTGCGGTCGAGCGGAACGTCCTGCGCGTCGCGCTCGAGGAGCTCGACGCCGGCGACGTGCCGCACGAGGTCGTCCTCGACGAGGCGGTCACGCTCGCGAAGCGGTACGCATCCGACGACGCCGGGAGGCTCGTCAACGGGATACTGGGGCGGATCGTGCGAGAGAAGGCGGCATGACGGACGAATCGCTGACCCGGGCAGAGGAGCTGCTCGCGCGGCTCGAGACGGCTCGAGACGAGCTCGACCGGCTTGCGACCGACGAGAACGCCTCGCCCGAGCGGGCGCTCGAGATCCTCGGCGAGCTGTCGGAGCTGGCGAAGGCGGTCGAGGAGGAGCTGGAGCGAGCGAAGCGCGAGGCGGAGACCGATGCCGCACAGTCCTGACGAGCTTCGCGCCGTCGTCGAGGAGGAGCTCGACGCGCTGAAGCTCTGGCCGGAGCTGCACGGACAGGCGGAGTCGGCGCGGTACGGCCTCGTCGAGATGGGCGGCAAGCGCGTGCGCCCGGTGATCGCGCTCGCCGTCGGTGAGGCGCTCGGCGCGCCACTCACGCAGGTCATGCCCGCGGCGCTCGCAATCGAGCTCGTGCACAACTTCTCGCTCGTCCACGACGACCTGCCGTCGCTGGACGACGACGACGAGCGCCGCGGCAAGCCGAGCGTGTGGGCGGTGTACGGCGAGGGGACGGCGGTCCTCGCGGGCGACGCGCTGCTCGCGGAGGCGTTCCGGCTCGCGTGCCGCTATCCGTCGTCCGACGTCGCGCGCGAGCTCTCGCAGGCGACGCTGGGAATGATCGGCGGCCAGTACCTCGACACGATGGTCCCCGAGGCGGACCTCGCGATCGTGCACCGGCTCAAGACCGGCTGCCTCTTCTTCGCGTCGGTCGCGATGGCGTTGTGGGCGGCCGGCCTGGCCGAGGAGCGCCAGGCGCCGTGGCGCGCGTTCGCGAGCGAGCTCGGTCTCCTCTTCCAGATCGTCGACGACATCCTCGACGGTGACGGCTACGTCGTCCTGCACGGCGCCGAGGGCGCGCGGCGGCTCGCCGACGAGGCGGCCGACAACGCGCGGGCGCGGCTCGGCGAGGTGGACGCCGACACGAGCGTGCTCCGCGAGATCGTCGACGGCCTCGCGGTCCGCACGGTCTGACTCAAGCCGGATAGGACGGATGCCGATGCGGTTTCCGTGGGCTGGGAGGACCGCGACTGGGCGAAGTGGACCGACGACGAGCGTTCGAGGTTCTTCGGGGGCGGCGGCAGCGGCGTCGGGATGATGCCCGGCGCGCTCCTCGGCATCGTCGTGTCGCTCGTCGGAGCCGTCGTCTTCATGCATCCGTTCCGGGCACGGCATGTCCTGCTCCCGCCGGTCTACGGGACGGGAGTCGTCGTCCATCTGATGAACCAGGACACGACGTGCACGATGCAGAGCCTCGAGGGCGGCAAGTGGCAGTGCATGAGGTGGGCGATCCTCCTGCGCGGGCAGAGGGCGCTCCCGGCGCTGCCGTTGCCGACCGGAAGCCTGTGCTCGGCCGCGGTCGTCGACCAGCCGTCACACCGCTGGATCTGCGCGACCCCGAGCTAACGACGCCGCATTCGCGCGTCGAGCGACATCGAGCGTCGCGAGGTACGTCTTGCGAAGGGTTCGCCGTCCGATGCGCGCACGAAGGAGCTCGAAGAGCCGTTCGCGTGTCTCCGCGTCCGTGGCGATGTTCTCCGAGAACGTGCTGATCACATCCATGTACTCGTCGGCGGTGTACTCGACGTCCCACTGGTACCGGCGTTCGGCGACGACCTCGAAGAGGCCGCTCGCCGCCATCTCCTCGGCGAAGCCCTCGACTGCCTCCGGCGGCCCGGGCGGATTGCCGCCGCGGCCGACCGCGTCGTAGTCCGCCTGCGCTTCGAGGAAGAACGGGTCCGCATCGGGCGGAAGGACGTGGTGGATCATCGCGACCGCGATCGTGCCGCCCTCGCGCAGCACCTCGGCCGCCTTCACGTAGCGCAGCTCGCGCTCGATCCAGTGGTACGCGGTGAAGGAGACGACCGCGTCGTAGTCGGCGCGACGCGGCGTCCACGTCTCGAAGTTGGCGACGGCGATCTCGACGCCGGGGAAGAGCGCGAGCCGCCGGCGCGCGACGGCCGCCATCGACGCGCCGAGCTCGACGCACGTGATCCGTAGCCCGCGTCCCGCGAGCGGCAGCGTCGCCTTGCCCGTTCCGCAGCCGACCTCGACGACGCGCGAGCGCGGCCCGAGGCCGGCGAGCTCGACGAGATCGTCGAACAGCTCGTCCGGGTAGGTCGGCCGCGCGCGGTCGTACAGCTCCGCCACCTCGTCGAATGTCGCGCGTCGCTCCCGATGCTCCATGCGGGATGTCTACCCTCCGGGCGTGGATGTGCGCTGGACTCCGAACGAGTTGGAACACGCCGGGCCTGAGCACCTCAACCCGGGATACGTCGACGGCTACGACCGAAAGACCGGCCTCGACGTGGACGCCGAGATCGATCTCCTGGTCGGGCTCGGCCTCGGCAGCGATTCGACGCTCGTCGACCTCGGCGCCGGCACCGGGCTTCTCGCAAGGGCCGCTCGGGATCGCTGCCGCCGCGTCGTCGCCGTCGATCCCTCCCCGGCAATGCTCGAGCGCGCAAAAGCGAGAAAGGTCGAGTGCGTGCAGGCCGGCTTCCTGACGTACGAGCACGTCGGTGATCCGCCGGGCATCGCCTATTCGCGCAACGCCCTCCACCATCTCCCGGATTCTTGGAAGGCGGTAGCACTCCGGCGCATCGCCCGGCTGCTCGCACCGGGCGGCACGCTCGTCCTGCGCGACATCGTCTACAGCTGTGAGCCGGACGAGCTCGACGAGGTGCTCGCTGCCTGGTTCGACGCCGCCACCGAAGACCCGGCGGACGGCTGGACTCGCGCGGAGCTCGAGCACCACGTGCGGACGGAACACAGCACGTTCAGCTGGTTGCTCGAGCCGATGCTCGAGCGCGCCGGCCTGCGCATCGACGACCGCTGGTACGCCGACTCGCGCACGTACGCGCGTTACCTCTGCACGAAGCCATGAAGAAGCGCCTGGACGTCCTGCTCGTCGAGCGCGGCCTCGCCGAGTCGCGCGCGCAAGCGCAGGCGCTCGTCCTCGCCGGCCTCGTGTCCGGGCACGACAAGCCGGGCGAGCAGGTGGACGAGGCGGCGGAGCTCGAGCTGAAGGGGCGGCCGCCGTACGTATCGCGCGGCGGAGAGAAGCTCGCCCATGCGCTCGACGCCTTCGGGATCGACCCCACGGGGCTCGACTGCCTCGACGTCGGCGCGTCCACCGGCGGGTTCACGGACGTCCTCCTCCAGCGGGGGGCGGTGCGGGTCGCCGCCGTCGACGTCGGCTACGGCCAGCTGCACGAGCGGCTCCGCGCCGACGAGCGCGTCACCGTGCTCGAGCGGACGAACGCTCGCGCGCTCGCCGAGTTGCCGTTCGCCCCGTCGCTCGTGGTGTGCGACGTCTCCTTCATCTCCGTCCGCGTCGCCCTGCCGCCGGTGCTCGCACTCGCCGCGCCGGGGTGGCACGCGGTCGTCCTCGTCAAGCCGCAGTTCGAGGCCGGGCGCGCCGACGTCGGCAAAGGCGGGGTCGTCCGCGACGATGCCGTGCGCGCCCGCGTCGTCCGCGAGGTCGCCGAGGCGGCGCTCGGGTGGCAGGCGTCGACGCTCGCGGTCGTAGACTCAGGTCTCCCCGGCCCGAAGGGCAACCGGGAGCTCTTCCTCCACCTCGCGCAGGCCGACCACCCGACTCTCCCCGATGACCTCGACGAGCGAATCGCCGCAGCCGTCCGTGCCTAGATCCGTCGCGATCGTCGCGCACGGACGCATCGACGTCGAGCCGGCCGTCGAACGGGTGAAGCGCGTGGCCGAGGCCAACGGCGTCACCATCGTCCACGAGCCGGATGCTGCGGATCTCACCGTTGCCGTCGGCGGCGACGGAACGATCCTGCGGACGCTCGCGCGGCTGCTCGGCACGCGGGTACCCGTCATCGGCGTCAACTTCGGCCGCGTCGGCTTCCTCGCGTCGATCACACCGGAACGACTCGAGGGCGACCTCGCGCGCGTCTTCGCCGGCGAGTACCGCGTCATCGAGCTGCCGACGCTCGAGGTGAAGCTCAACGGCGACCGGCACGTTGCGGTCAACGACGTCGTCGCAACGAGCGGGATGCTCGGCCGCATGGTCGAGCTGACGTACTCCGTCGGCGGCGAAGATCTCGGGACGATCCCGTGCGACGGCATGATCTGCAGCACGCCGTCGGGCTCCACTGCGTACAACCTCAGCAACGGCGGGCCGGTCCTCGTCCGCCCGCTCGATGCGATGGCGATCACGTTCATCGCTCCGCACTCGCTGCACGCGCGGCCTCTCGTCGTCGGCCGCGGCACCGTGCTCACCGTTCGCAACGAGACCGTCGACGTTGCAGTCAGCGTCCTCGTCGACGGCCATCCCGTCGCCGACATGGGCCAGGGAGACGAGATCGCGGTTGCACTCGGCGAGCAGCGGAGCATGCTGGCGACGCTCCCCGAGACGACGTTCTTCAGCCGGTACCGCGAGACGTTCGCTTGACGGTGCCGCTCGGGACGTCGTGGTGGCTCGAGGAGGCCGCGACCGCATTCGGCGACGACGTCGCCCCGCCGCTCGAGGGCCACGTGCACGCGGACGTCTGCATCGTCGGTGGCGGCTTCACCGGCCTGTGGACCGCGCTCGCGGTGAAGGAGCGCGAGCCGTCCGCTGCGGTCGTCCTGCTCGAGCTCGACCGGTGCGGCACCGGGCCGAGCGGGCGCAACGGCGGCTTCTGCCACGGCTACTGGGCAAGCCTCGGGCGCGCCTGCGCTGTGCTCGGCACCACCGGCGGCGTCGAGACGGCGCGGCAGAGCGAGGGCATCATCCCCGCCGTTCGCGCCCTCGGCGACGACGTGTGGCTGAGCGAGGGCGGGATGCTCATGGTGTCGACGACGCCGGAGCAGGACGCGGCGATCGACGGTGCCGTCGAGGCAGCCGCGGCCGCAGGCCGCCCCGATCAAGCCGTGCCGCTGACGCGCGACGAGGTCGCGGAGCGTGTGCAGTCGCCCCGTTTCCGCCGCGGTGTCTTCATGCCGGACTGCGCGACCGTCCAGCCCGCGCGCCTCGTCAAGGCGCTGCGCCGCACGGCGCTCGACGCGGGCGTGCAGCTCTTCGAGGGCACGCAGGCCATCCACGTCGAGGACGGCTTCGTGGGCACAGCCGGCGGCCACGTGCACGCCGAAGCCACTGTTATGGCGGTGAACGCCGACGGCACGGGCTGGAAGCCGGTGCGGCGGCACGTGACGAACTTCGGCTCGTACGTCGTCCTCACCGAGCCGGTGGCCGAGCTCATCGACGAGATCGGCTGGACCGGCGGCGAGGCGCTCGTCGACGGGCGCATGTTCATCCACTACGCACGCACGACGAACGACGGCCGCGTGCTCATGGGCAGCGGCAGCGGCCCGATCGGCTTCGGCGGGCGCGTCGACGAGCGCTTCACGCACGACCAGCCGACCGCGGCCCGCGCGGAGCTCGGCCTCCGCCGCCTCCTTCCTGGCCTCGAGCACGCGCGGGTGGAACGAGCGTGGGGTGGGCCTATCGACGTGTCCGCCGATCACCTACCGTTCTTCGGGACGGTGAGCGGGACGCGCATCCACTACGGGCTCGGGTATTCGGGGAACGGTGTCGGCCCGAGCTGGATGGGCGGCCAGATCCTCGCGTCGCTCGCGCTCGGGCGCGACGACGAGTGGGCGTCGTCGCCGCTCGTGCGACGGCCGCCGACGCTGCCGCCCGAGCCGTTCAAGCGCATCGGCGGCGGGATCGTGCGCGCGGCCATCCTCAGCCTCGAAGAGGCGGAGGAAGCGGGCCGGCAGCCCTCGCTCGCCGCGCGCGTGGGCGCAGCCGTTCCGCGGAAGCTCGGCATGCGGATCGGCACGCGATGAAGACCGCGATCGAGCTCGAGCAGGTTCGGAAGCGGTTCACCGAGCACGCGGCTGTCGACGGGGTGTCGCTCTCGATCGGCGAGGGAGAGTTCTTCTCGCTCCTCGGCCCGAGCGGTTGCGGTAAGACGACGACGCTGCGGATGATCGCCGGCTTCGTCGCTCCGGACGAGGGCCGCATCCTCCTGCACGGCGACGACGTCACGACGGTGCCGCCGAACAAGCGGCCGGTGAACATGGTCTTTCAGCAGTACGCGCTCTTCCCGCACATGACGGTGTACGACAACGTCGCCTTCGGGCTGAAGATGTCGCACGTCCCACGCGCCGATCACAAGGCGAGGGTGGACGACATCCTCCGCGTCGTCGCGCTCGAGGGATACGAGCACAGGCGTCCGCGCCAGCTCTCGGGCGGCCAGCAGCAGCGGGTCGCGCTCGCGCGGGCGCTCGTCAACCGGCCGGCCGCGCTCCTGCTCGACGAGCCGCTCGGCGCGCTCGACGTGAAATTGCGCCGCCACATGCAGTTCGAGCTCAAGCGCATCCAGCACGAGCTCGGGACGACGTTCGTCTATGTCACGCACGACCAGGAAGAGGCTCTGGCGATGTCCGACCGCATCGCGGTCATGAACGACGGGCGCGTCGAGCAGCTTGGGACTCCACGCGAGATCTACGAGCAGCCGGCATCGGCGTTCGTCGCCGACTTCGTCGGAACCGTGAACGTCATCGGCGACGTCTCGGTTCGCCCGGAGCGGATCCGCATTCTCCGCGAGGGCGGCCGCCTCGACGGCGTCGTCGCCGACGTCGTGTACCTCGGCGTGTACCGCCAGTTCCACGTCGACACGGCCGCCGGCCGCGTGGTGTCGGTGCGCCTCGCCGACGAGCCGCTCGATCACGTCGAGCCGGGCTCGGCCGTCTCCCTCAGCTGGGACTGACCTCGAGCTTCCGCTCGGCGGCGCGACGCCACAGCTCGGCCGCGACGACGACGACGAGCGAGACGGTGAGCACGACGACTGCGACCGCGATCACCTGCGGCAGCTGGCTCGGGAAGCGCAGCGCCGAGTAGAGATAGATCGGGAACGTCGTCCGCGGCCCGACGACGAACGACGCGACCGCGTACTCGTCGAACGAGGTCGTGAACGCGATGAGGAACGCCGACACGATCGCCGGCAGGATGAGCGGGAACGTCACCGAGCGAAACGTCCGCAGGTGTCCCGCGCCGAGGTCGTACGCCGCCTCCTCGAGCGACGCGTCGATCTGCTCGAGCCGTGGGACGAGCACGAGGATCGTGTACGGAAGGCTGATGACGATGTGGCCGATGACGACGGTGAGGATCGACCGCTGGATCCCGAGCTGGTGGAACAGGAGCAGCAGCGAGATCCCGAAGACGACATAGGGGATGACGAGCGGGCTGAGGAGAAATGCGGACACGAGCGCCTTGCCGCGGAAGCGCCGGCGTGTCAGCGCCATCGACGCGAGCGTGCCGAGGAAGACGGCGCCGAGGCTCGTGAGCGCGGCGATGATCGCGCTCGTCTCCAACGACGCGCGCAGATCCGCGTTGGAGATGAACTCGTGGTACCAGTGCAGCGTGAACCCGGTCAACGGGAACGTCGGCAGCGACGAGCTGTTGAACGAGAAGACGAGCAGGATGAGGATCGGCGCGTACAGGAACACGACGACGAGCGCGAACAGCGCCTTCAGCAGGCGGCGGCCGTTGGGAGAGAGCGCGACGTCCATCAGGCCGGGACGTCCTGCTGGATGAAGCGCGCGAAGACCACCGTCAGCGCGGCGATCACGAGGAGCAGGAAGAGCGCGAGCACAGAGCCCGTCTCCCAGTCGGGGAACCCGGTGCCGAAGAGGTCGACGATCTGGTTCCCGTACATGTAGCCCGACGCGCCGCCGACGAGCGACGGCGTGATGAACTCGCCCACCGTCGGGATGAAGACGAAGAGGAACGCCGCGACGATCCCCGGCAGGCTGAGCGGGAGCGTGACGCGCCGGAACGCCTGCCAGCGCGTCGCGCCGAGATCGCTCGCCGCTTCCAGCAGCCGCGTGTCGAGCGACTCGAGCGAGACGAAGATCGGTAGCGCCACGAACGGCAGCCAGACGTAGCCGAGGACGAGCATCACGGCGAAGCGGCTGTAGAGCAGCGCCGAGATCGGATGGCCCGCCGACCGGATCCCCGTCCAGAAGAGGAACGTGTTGATCACGCCCTCGTCGCCGAGGATCACCTTCCACGCGAGCACCCGCAGGAGGTAGCTCGTGAGGAACGGCGCGATGAGGACGAGCAGCAGCACGTACTTCCGCTTCGTGCCGCTGAGTGCGAGGTAGTACGCGAGCGGGAACGCGACGAGGACGACGAGCGCCGAGACGATCAGCGACATCTTCACGGACTTCCAGAACAGCCCCAGGTACACGCTGCTGTGGATGAACGCGTGCCACGCCGAGGTCGTGAAGCCGGGCGCGCTCGGCGGCAAAGCGAGCACGTTGAAGCTGTACGCCGCGACGAGCGCGATCGGCGCGAGGAAGAACACGCCGAGCCACCCGGCCGGAAGGCCGAGCAGCCCGGGTGTCACGAAGCGGCCGCGCCTCAGGCGGCCTTCACCTCTTCCCACGCCTTCGCGTACACCGCGCGGCGCGGGACGTTCCGGTCGAGGTACGCGTTCGGCAGCGTCACCGCGTGCGGGTTCGTCAGCTGGAGCGCCTTCAGCAGGTCTTTCGACCCCGGCCGCGCGAGCGTGTTCGCGTGTCCGTAGCCGTAGTTGTCCTCCAGCCACGCTCCACTCTTGGCGGAGCTCCACGCGTCGACGTATGCATGCGCGAGGTGCGGCCGCGGCGTGTCCTTCAGGAGCATGAACATCCCGACCCACGCGATCGGCTTCTCCTTCGGGTGCATGTACACGACCGGCAGCTTCTTCGCCCGCATCTGCACCCAGTCGTTCGGCCATCCGAGCGCGATCCAGATGTCGCCCTGGGCGAACGCGGCGTCCATGTCCGTCTCGGAGGCCCAGATGAGGCGGACGAGGTGCTTCTTCGAGATGAGGAACTTCTTCGACTCCTCGAGCTCCGCGTCGGACTGGTTCCACGGGTCCTTGAAGCCCTTCAGGAGGCCGACGATCGTAAAGTTCTCCACCGGATCGTCGAACCAGGAGATGTGGCCCTTGTACCGCTCGTCGTAGAGCAGGTTCCAGGAGTTCGACTTCGGCTTCACCTTGTCGCTGCGGTAGAGGATCGCGTCGAAGCCCCAGTCGTCGGGAATGCCGTACTGCTTGCCGCCGTATTGGCCGGCCTTGGCCATGAACGGGTTGAGGTGCTTGAAGTTCGGGATGAGGCTCGTGTCCCACGGCTGCACGAGGCCGCTCGTGGCGAAGTACTCGACCCAGCCGACGTACGGACGGAAGAGATCCGGCTTCAGCCCGGCCTGGATCTTCGCCAGCGCGTCCGCCTCGTTCGTCATGTACGTGAACTTCGGCTTGTTGGCTGGGTGCGACTTCACGTACTGCGCGAACATCGCCTGCCCGCCGTCGTTCCCGTAGCCCGCCCAGTCGAGGACCTGGAGCGCTCCCGACTCGCCGGCGAGAATTCTGCGCGCGGCGTCGGCGGCCGCGGTGGGGCCGGCAACGACTCCTGCGCCACCCGCGAGCGCCGCGAGCTTGAGCAGGTCCTTGCGGTCGAACGTGTGCATCGCCCTCTCCTTTCAGTAGCTGGGCGGACTGATCACGAACACCACTTCGGCCGGCTCGTCTCCGGGGTTGCTCACCCGGTGCGGAGTCGAGCTGCGGTAGTGGACGCTGTCGCCAGCGCGGAGCTCGTAGATGTCGGGGCCGAGCTGGACGTGCACCCGGCCTTCGACCACGAGCAGAAGCTCTTCGGAATCGCCGTGCGTGTACGGCTCGTCGCCGGTCGACCCTCCGGCGTCGAACTCGGCTGCGATCACCTCGAGCGCATGGAACGGCTTCGGTGTGAGGAGCGACTTGCGGCCGAGGTGACCCCACACGACCGGCTCGCGCGCCTCCCGCCGCAAGACTCGAGGACGCGGCAGGCCGTTCGTGGCGAACAGGTCCGACACCTCGATCCCGAGCGCGGCGGCGATCCGCTGGAGCGATGCGACGCTCGCGTTCGTCCGCCCGCGCTCGAGCTGGCTGACGAAGCTCTCGCTGACGCCTGCCGCCACGGCGACGTCCTTCAGCGTCTTCCGCCGGAGGAGCCGGATCGCCCGCAGACGCTCGCCCACCGGAGCTTCAGACGCCTGAACCATCGCTTCACTCAAGTTCAGCGAGCATACGCCTGTCGGGCCGAAAAGGGCAATGGGCGGCGTCAGGGCCGCTGCCTAGACTCGGTCACATGCTGCGCCGCCTGCGCATCGAGAATCTCGTCCTCATCCGGGCGGCCGAGCTCGAGCTCGCTCCGGGCCTGAACGCGATCACCGGCGAGACCGGCGCGGGGAAGACGATCCTCGCGCAGGCGGTCGGGCTCCTGCTCGGGACGAAGGGCGACGCCTCGTTCGTCGGCCCGGGAGCGGAGGAGGCGTACGTCGAGGCCGAGCTCGACGCGCCGGCGGAGCTGGAGGAGCTTGGGGAGCTCCGGCCCGAGGACGAGGATGCGCTGCTCGTCGCGCGCCGCGTCTTCGCCGACGGGCGTACGCGTGCGTACGCGTGGGGGCGTGCTGCTGCGCGCGAGGACGTCGCTGCGGCGGTCGAGCGTGTGATTGCGATGTCGGGGCAGTTCGAGCAGCGGCGCCTCGCTCGGCCGTCGTACCAGTTGGAGCTGCTCGATCGCTTCGCTGGCGTCGACCGCGAGCCGATGCGGACGGCATGGCGCGAGCTGCAGGCGGCGCGGAAACGGCACGAGGAGCTGACGGCGAACGCGGCGTTCGCGGAGGCGCGGCTCGCCGAGCTCCGTGCACTCGCCGAGGACACCGAGGGGATGGAGGCAGGTGACGAGGAGCAGCTGCGCGGCGACCGCGAGCGCCTGCGCCACGTCGCCGAGCTGGCGGAAGCCGCCGCTGCGGCGGCGAACGCGCTGACACCGGAGGACGGTGAGGGCGCAGCAGGCCTCGTCGCGCTCGCGGAGCGCGCGGTGGCGCCGCTCGAACGGCTCGCGCCCGAGCTTCAGCGCGCCGGGGACGAGCTGCGGGACGTCGAGCTGCGGCTGCGCGAGACCGCGTCCGAGCTGAGCTCGTTCCTCGCGTCGCTCGAGGCGGAGCCGGGCCGGCTGGAGGAGCTCGAGGCGGGGCTCGACCGCATCGCCGAGGCGAAGCGGCGCTTCCGCGCCGCGTCGTACGAGGAACTGCTCGCGCGCGCCGAAGAGGCGCGCGTCGAGCTGGCGGCGCTCGACGGCGGCGTCGATCCGGCCGCAGCCGCGGCGGCCGCGGTCGAGGCGGCCGACGGACGCGTCCACGAGCTCGGCCTCGACCTGCGCTCCGCGCGGAACGCGGCCGCGCCCGCGTTCGCGTTCGCGGTCGCGGCAGAGCTGCGCGACGTCGGGATGGGCGATGGCGAGTTCGTCTGCGAGATCCACGAGCGAGAGATGGGGGTGACCGGCGCCGACGAGGCCGTCTTCCTCGTCCGGCCGAACGCCGGGATGCCCTTCGCCCCGGTGGCGGAGACCGCGTCCGGCGGCGAGCTATCGCGCATCGCGCTCGCGCTCGCGGCGGTTGCGGGCGGAGAGACGCTCATCTTCGACGAGATCGACGCGGGCATCGGCGGCGAGACCGCGAACGCCGTCGGGCGGGTGCTCCGGCGCCTGGCCGAGCGCGCGCAGGTGATCACGATCACCCACCTCCCGCAGATCGCCGCGGTCGCCGACCGCCATTTCCGGGTCGAGAAGATCGCCGGCGACCCCACGCACACCCGCATCGATCTGCTGAGCGAGGACGAGCGAAAGGCAGAGCTCGAGCGGATGCTCGGCGGCCAGGAGTTCCTTGCCGCGGTACGTAGCTGACCGAGTCCTGCTCGCGCCGGTCGCCGACGTCTGGGCGTTCCTCGCCGAGCCGTATCACCTCTCCGACTGGTGGCCCGGGATCGCCGGCATCGAGCCGGACCGCCGCGGGATGGAGCCGGGCGCGCGGTGGAAGGTGCAGGGACCGAGCTACTTCCGGAAGCCGGAGACGCCGGGCGTCCTGCTCGTGCGCGCCGTCGTCCCGCGCGAGCGGTTCTCGTTCGACCTCGTGAAGGAGCGGCTCGCCGTCGACGTCCTGCTCCGGCCGGAAGGCGCCGGCCGGACGCACGTGACCGTCGCCGTGGACGGGCGGTTCGTCCTCGGCCCGCGCCGCCGGGTCGCGGCCGAGGCGGTCAAGCGGCTGTACGACCTCGTCCAGACCGCGGCCGAGCTGTGACCACGACGACCGGTACCAGGTACGAAAACGTCTTCGTCACGAGATGGCCCACGCGGCGCAGCGATTCACGACGAAGCCGTGTCACTTTCGTGCCGGTACCTGGTACCGGCCTGTGAGCGTCGACCACCAACCCTGCTACCCTGAAATCCCGTGAGCGCACGGGCCCCGAAGTACGTCTTTGTCACCGGGGGAGTGGTCTCGGCGCTCGGCAAGGGAATCGTCGCCGCCTCGCTCGGCCGCCTGCTAAAAGCCCGAGGCCTGCGCGTCCAGCTTCAGAAGTTCGACACGTACCTCAACGTCGACCCGGGGACGATGAGCCCGTTCCAGCACGGCGAGGTCTACGTCACCGAGGACGGCGCGGAGACCGACCTCGACATCGGCCACTACGAGCGCTTCGTCGACGAGAACTTCCTCCGCACGGCGAGCCACAGCGCCGGCGCGATCTGGGACACCGTCCTGCGCAAGGAGCGCAAGGGCGACTTCCTCGGCGCGACCGTCCAGGTCATCCCGCACATCACGAACGAGATCAAGGCGCGCATCCGCCGCGCCGCCGAGGCCGGCCCGACCGACGTCGTGATCTCCGAGATCGGCGGCACCGTCGGCGACATCGAGTCGCTCCCGTTCCTCGAGGCGATCCGCCAGTTCCGGCGGGAGGTCGGTACCGAGAACGCCGTCTACGTCCACGTGACGCTCGTGCCGTTCATCGAGGCGGCCGGCGAGCTGAAGACGAAGCCCACCCAGCACTCGGTGAACGAGCTGCGCCGCATCGGCATCCATCCGGATGTCGTGGTGTGCCGCTCGCACGAGGAGCTCTCGCGCGACATCCGGGACAAGATCGCGCTCTTCGCCGACGTCGACCCCGGAGCCGTCGTCGCGAGCCCGGACGTCCCCGACGTGTACGAGGTGCCGCGCGTACTCGAGCGTGAGGGCCTCGACCGGCTCGTCGGGGAGCGGCTCGGCCTCGATCTCGGCGAACCGGACCTGTCCGATTGGGACGAGCTGCTCGAGCGGATTCACGCGCGCCGCGAGGTTGTCGAGATCGCGCTCGTCGG
>DASXLN010000069.1:0-5169 GCA_036496165.1 Gaiellaceae bacterium
ACGTCCCACGGTGCGCTCGCGAGGACGAGCTCGGGCGCGTCCCAGCGCATCCGCTCGGCGCGCAGCTCGATCCCGTTGCGTGCGGCGTTGTCACGCAGGAGCGTCACAGCGTCCTCGGCCCAGTCGGTCGCCAGCACCTCCGCACCGCGGAGTGCGGCGGCGAGCGACGGGAGCCCGAGGCCGGCGCCGAGCTCCAGCACGCGCGCGCCGCCGAGGTCGCGCCCGGCGACGACGTGCGCGAGCGCGAGCCCGCTCGGCCAGAGCTCCGCCCAGTACGGCAGGAATTCGTCCTCGTCGAATGCCTCCTCGTCGATCAGGTCGTCCGCGCTCGGCGGGCGCATGATCGTCACCTCGCGTCCCGCGAGCTCGAGCTGCTCCTCGATCAGAGGGCGGCGAAGAGGTCGACCGGCACGCCGTCTGGATCGGCGAGCTGGGCGTAGCGGTAGCCCCAGAACGCGTCCCACGGCTCCTTCTCGCCGTGGAACCCGGCAGCGACGATCCGCGCGTACAGCTCGTCGACCTCGGCTGGGCTCGCGCATGCAAACGCGAGCGTGACCTCGTTGCCGGCGGCACGCGACCAGTCGGGACGGAAGCTGCGGATGACGTCCTCGGTGTCGAACATGAGCCGCATCCCATTCGGGAACGCCGCCTCGACGTGGTCGTTGCCCTCGGCGATCTCGACGCCGAGCAGCCGGTAGAAGGCGCGAGACCGTTCGAGGTCGGCCGAGACGATGCCGATGGCGTCCAACTGCGGCATGGCCGGGACGCTAACGGATAGCGTCGAGCCGATGCGCTACCGGCAACTCGGTTCGAGCGACCTCCAGGTCTCCGAGATCAGCCTCGGTTCATGGCTGACGTACGGCGGCGGCGTCGACAGCTCGCAGGCGGAGGCGTGCGTGGACAAGGCGTTCGACGTCGGGATCAACTTCATCGACACCGCGAACGTCTATGCCGGCGGGCGCGCGGAGGAGTTCCTCGGCCAGGTGCTCGCATCGCGGCCGCGCGACTCGTACGTGCTCGCGACGAAGGTCTTCTTCCAGATGCCGAACGGCGACCGCGGCCTGTCGCGCGAGCAGATCTTCAAGAACATCGATCTCTCGCTCGGGCGATTGCGCACCGAGTACGTCGACCTCTATCAGTGCCACCGCTACGACTGGGACACGCCGCTCGAGGAGACGATGCAGGCGCTGACGGAGGTCGTGAAGCAGGGGAAGGCGCGCTATCTCGGCTTCAGCGAATGGCCCGTGGAGAAGATCGCCGAGGCGCAGGAGATGGCGGACGTGGAGCACTTCGTCTCCAGCCAGCCGCAGTACTCGATGATCTGGCGCGGCCCCGAGCGGGACGTCATCCCGTACTGCCGCGACCATGGCATCTCGCAGATCGTGTGGTCGCCGCTCGCGCAGGGCGTGCTCACCGGCAAGTACAAGCCCGGCCAGCCGCCGCCGGACGACAGCCGCGCCGCGCAGTCGAGCATGAACTACTTCATGGACTCGGCCGCGGACGAGGAGTTGCTCGAGCGCGTCCAGCAGCTGAAAGCGGTGGCGGACGGCCTGGGTATCTCGATGGCGCAGCTCGCGCTCGCCTGGGTGCTGCGCGAGCCGAACGTCGCCTCCACGATCGTCGGCGCGTCGCGGCCGCAACAGGTCGAGGACAACGCCGCCGCAAGCGGGATCGAGCTGGACGCGGCGACACTCACGCGCATCGACGAGATCCTCGACGGCTCGATCCGATACGAAGGGCCTGCGAGCTAGGGAACCACTTTGCCGGGATTGAGGATCCCGGCGGGATCGAGCAGCGCCTTGATGCCGCGGTAGAGCTCGACGAGGTCGCCGTGCTCGTCCGCGAGGTACGTGAGCTTGCCGTAGCCGATGCCGTGCTCGCCCGTGCACGTCCCGCCACGCGCGAGCGCATCCTCGACGACGGCTGCGTTCAGCGCTTCCGCACGCGCGACGGACTCTTCGTCGCTCGGGTCGAGCAGGAACGCCACGTGGAAGTTCCCGTCGCCGACGTGGCCGACAATGCCGCCGCGCAGGTCGGATGCATCGAGCAGCGTGCGCGCATGCTCGATCGCGCCGGCGAGCTCGGACATCGGGACGGCGACGTCGGTCGTCATCGCCCTCGAGCCGGGCGCGAGCGCCAGCGATGCCATCAGCGCGTTGTGCCGCGCTTCCCATATCCGCTTCCGGGCGGTCGGATCCCGCTCCGCCTCGAACGCGGTCGCACCCTCGTCCTCCGCCAGCTCGCGCACCGGCTCGGCGTCGCCCGAGAGCTCCACGAAGAGATACGGCGACACCTCGAGCTCCGTTCCCGTGAAGGCGTTGAGCGCGGCGATCGTCATCGAGTCGAGCAGCTCGCACCGGGTCACGATCACGCCGGTGCCGATGATCGACGCGGCGGCGCGGCAGGCAGCCTCGACCGAGGGAAACGCCGCGCGCGCGACGACGATGTCATCGGGGATCGGATGCAATCGCACCGTCAACTCGGTGATGACGCCGAGCGTCCCCTCGGAGCCGACGAACAGCTCCGTCAGGTTGTAGCCCGCTGACGTCTTCACGGCGCGCGATCCGGTGCGAACGACGCGGCCGTCGGCGAGCACGACCTCGAGCGCGAGCACGTGCGCACGCATCCCGCCGTACCGCACCGTCGTCGTTCCACTCGCGTTCGTCGCCGCCATCCCGCCGAGCGTGGCGTCGGCCCCGGGATCGACCGGGAACCAGAGCCCCTGCGGCCCGGCGGCCGCCTCGAGCTGCAGGCGCGTGACACCGGCCTGCACGGTCGCCGTCAGGTCGGCGGGGCGCATGGCGACGATGGCGTTCATCCGCGTCAGGTCGAGGCTGATCCCGCCGTGCAGCGGAATGACGTGACCCTCGAGGCTCGTGCCCGCGCCGAACGGGACGACCGGGACGCCCGCCGCGTTCGCATACGCGAGGACCGCGGACACCTCCTCGGTCGTCTCGGCAAAGACGACGACGTCGGGACGGTGCGGCTCGTGGTAGCTGAGATCGGCGCCGTGCTGGTCGAGCACCGACTCGGCCGTGCTCACATGACCGGCGATCCCCTCCAGGTCGGCGGCGATCGCCATGCGGGAAACGCTATCGGGTCGAGAGCACCGAGTCGGCGAGTCCGTATTCCACTGCTTCCTCGGGATCGAGGAAGCGGTCGCGGTCGATGTCCTCCATGACCTGCTCGACGTCGCGGCCGGAATGGCGCGCGATGATCTCCGCATACTTGCGCGTGAGCGAGAGGATCTCGCGCGCAGCGATCTGGATGTCACTCGGCTGGCCGCTCGACGAGGCGCGCCCCTGGTGGATCATGACCTTCGCGTTCGGAAGCACGTGCCGCTTGCCGGCCGCACCAGACGCGAGCACGAGCGCGCCCGCCGACATCGCCATGCCGACTGCGTACGTGCAGACGTCCGGCTTGACGAACTGCATCGCGTCGTAGATCGCAAATCCGGCATACGCGTCGCCGCCGGGCGAGTTCACGTACAGGTGGATGTCGGAGTCCGGATCCTCCGCCTCGAGGAAGAGGAGCTGCGCGACGATGAGGTTCGCGGACGTCTCGTCCACCTGGGTGCCGAGGAAGACGATCCGCTCGCGCAAGAGCCGCGAGAAGATGTCGAACGACCGCTCGAAGCGCCCGTCGGACTCCACCACCATTGGCACGAGGGCCGACACTTCCTCTATAATACGCAACCGTGGAGTTGCACGTCGAGCGAGAGGTCGTCTTCCCGGCGGAGCCTGCCGAGGTGTGGGAGGCGCTGACCGAGCCCGAGCGGCTCGAGGAGTGGTTCGCGACCGAGGCCGAGCTCGACCCGGTGCCCGGCGGCGAGGGCGTCTTCCGCTGGGGCGACGGCGAGGAACGCCGCGCGGTCGTCCGCGAAGCGGAGCCGGAGGAGCGCCTCGTCCTTGATTGGGACGACGGCGGCGAGGTCGTGCTCGAGCTGGAGGAGGTCGACGGCGGCACGCTCCTGCGCGTCCGCGAGACCTCGCCGGACTTCGCCGCGGCCCTCGAGCTGCACGCGCTCTCGTGGTCGCACTCGCTCGTTTGAAAGGTTCGCCGGAGCCAGGCACCCGGCGGGAGACGAGATGGCCATAAGGGCTGAACGACTGAAGCCTGGCACCGGAAACATTGGAATCGTCTTCGACGCGCTCGGCGATCCGGGACGGCGGGCGCTCGTCGCGTCGGTGGCGGAGCTTGGGACGGCGACCGCGACCGAGCTCGCGGCCGGCCTGCCGGTGACGCGCCAGGCCGTGGCGAAGCAGCTCGCGCAACTCGCCGACGCCGGCCTGCTCGGCGCGACACGCGTCGGCCGGGAAACGCGCTACCGCGTGACGCCGCAGCCGCTCGGCGACGCTGCTGCGTGGCTCGCAGAGGTCGGCGGCCAGTGGGACGAGCGGCTCGCGGCGCTGGCCCGGTCCCTTTCTAGGGGCCGAGCCGCTCGACGACCCAGCTAGCGCCCTCGCGGCGGTAGCGGAACCGATCGTGCAGTCGGTCGTCGCCGTGCTGCCAGAACTCCCACGCCACGGGCACGAGGCGGAAGCCGCCCCACCACTCGGGCCGCGACGGCTCGCCGGCCACCTCGACCTCGGCGACGCGCCGCTCGAGCCACTCGCGCGACTCCACCGGGCGGCTCTGCGGCGACGCGACCGCCGACAGCTTCGCCCCAAGGGGCCGAGTGGCCCAGTACGCATTCGATTCGGTGTCTGAAACCGGAGCAACCGGCCCCTCGATCCGCACCTGGCGGCCGAGCGGCTGCCAGTGGAAGAGGAGCGCCGCGTGCGGGTTCTCCTCGAGCTCACGCCCCTTGCGGCTCGGGTAGTGCGAGAAGAAGACGATTCCGTCCTCGTCCGCCTGCTTCATCAGCACCATCCGCACCGACGGGAGGCCTTCGGCGGTCGCGGTTGCGAGCGCCATCGCCTCGGCTGCGGACACGAGCGGACGCGCCTCTTCGAACCAGCGGTGGAACTGCGTGAGCGGGTCGTCCGCGAGCTCTCCGCGATTCATCCCGCCGAGGCTACGGGAAATCCCCATCGCGGAGAGAAGCGGCGAGCCGGTACACCTTGGTCATGGCGATGATCGAAGGAGTCGCGACCGACGTCATCCTCCGGGACGGCTCGACGCTGCGCCTGCGGGCGCCGCTCGCCGGCGACGCGGACGCGATGCTCG